>NZ_JBHYGG010000201.1:0-64877 GCF_051859125.1 Gemmata sp. | reverse complement strand
AGCGCCAGCGAGGGGGTGAGGCGCACCCCCTCGCTGGCGCTCAGGGTTCGCCCAAGCAACTCAGCGTCACCGCAGGCGGTACACGATGTACGCCGGGTCGGCGTGGACCTCTTCCAGGTACTCGGCGGTGATCGGCTTGTCGGCCGGGGTGACGACGTGCGTGACCTTCTCGGCGCGGAGCACCTGCAGCCGCCCCGGGGCCGACCAGTCGCCCGCGTACCACTCCTCGCACTGCCGCATCCGCCGCAGCCACTCCAGCACCTCCGTCTCGAAGTACGGGACCGACTTGAAGTCGGCGTAGATCGGCGTGCCGGTGTGCAGCCGGAACCGCTGGAGGTCGACCGGGATCAGGTTCGACCCCGGCTTCGGGCGCGGCGGCGGGGTGAAGCTCGCCGACATCGCCCCCGGCTTCCCGCTCCCCACCGCCGGGATGCGGACCGGCAGCAGGTACACCTGCGTCGGCTCCGAGTGCGTGCGCACGAACTCGTACAGCGGGGCCTCGTCCTCACCGGCCCGGTAGCCCTGGCGGGTCACGGTCACCCACACGCCGGCCCCGGCCAGCGCGACGACGACCGCGCCACTTCCCCAAGCGACCCACGAAGTGTTCGGCAGCAGCGCAGCGAGGCGCGCGACGATCGCGCTCGTCGCGAGCGGCACCAGCACGACCGTGATCCGCCACGGGAACGCGAGCGCGAGCGTCGTCGCCTCGTACTCGTACTGCGCGACCGTGAGGCCGAACCCGATGAGTGCGGCGACCGCGAGCGGCACGAAGACCCGCGACCGCCGCCGCAGCGCGATGCCGACCGCCGCCCACGCGAGCTGCGCCACGGCGACCGGGTCGAGCCACCGGTCGATGTCGCTGTGGTGCGGGATGCGGATGGTGGCGAGGATCTGCTGGGCCGTCTCGAACGTCCGCGGGTCGTGCGGGCCGAACGTGAACAGCGTGAACGCGGCGACCGGCGCGACGATCAGCGACGCCAGCACCAGCCCGCGGAACGCGAGCGGCCCCGCGTCGTCGTCCTCGCGGAACATCGTGATCAGGAACCCGAGCACGAGCGACCCGGCCGCGAGCATGTACGTCGAGTGGAACGCGCACGCCGCTGCGACCAGCCCGCACGCGAGCGTGGACCGCCGGTGCGCGAACGCCGCGAGCCCGGCGACGATCAGCACGCCGAACGCCGACGGCTGGAGCCCCGGCCCGAGGACGTACTGCCCGGCGACGCCGGCCTGGAGGAACCACGGGTAGTCGACGCCCGCGGCCGCCACCGACAGCACCCGCAGCACCGCCGCGTGCGCCGCGACGAACCCGGCGGCCCACGCGAGCCGGAACGCGCGGGTGTCCGGCACCCCCGGCGTCGCGGCGGTGAGCCAGCGGACGCTCAGGAAGTACGCCATGAGCAGCGCGAAGTACGCGGCCTGGAACGACCACTCGCCGAGGTGCCTGTAGCCGACCGCGACGAGTGCGGTGAACACCGGCGTGGGGTCGGTGGTGCCGGCGAGCCAGTCGTGGGACAGGTTGACGTGCCCGCCGTTCGCGAGGCCGTGAACGAAGTACTGGTTCTGGTTGGAGTAGTACAGCGGCGACTGCGTGTGCGCGACCGCGAACGCGGCCGCCAGCAGCAGCGCTTCGAGGACGTGCGACCTGGGGGCGGCAGCGGGTGTGGGCGCGGGGGTGGGTTCGGGCATCTCAACCGGTCGTTCGTGGAGCGTGAGGCAACGGGATTGTCCTACGCCTCCCGCGGGCGAAAGGTAGTCCGGAGCGCATCGCACGCGGCAGGGGCGTCTGGTATCATCATTCGACCGAACGCTTCTGTCTTACGCTTCAGGATGCCCATGATTGCGTTCTTCCGGTGCGTTGCCGAATCAGTTGCCGAGAATGGGTTGAACGGTTTGGCCGAGATGGTCCCCGGCGGTAAATTCGCCTCCGCGGTCGCCGCGGGTGCGTGGAAGAAGTACCGCGAGCGGACGAAAGAAGCTGAGATGCGCAAGGAGATTCAGCAACTCGCCGAAGCGAGTTTCGAGGTGGCTCGAAACGCTGCCGTGGAGGCCGTAAAGGCCGTTGTACCATCCTCAGCCTCTTCGGAAGAGCGGTTAAACCTCGAACTCTACCTGTCTCAAGTCCCGGGCGCGGTGCGTGCGTCGCTCAAGCGGCCCGACGACGTGAGCGGCAAGACGGTGCCCCCGGCGTTCTCGCTGAATTCGCCCGACGACGTGCTGAAGCTACTTCCCGCCCGTCCGCCGCGGTTCAAGCCGAACGACCCGCTGCCGGGATTGGCGGGTTGGTCGCTCGTGGATCTGTTAGGTGCGGGCGGGTTCGGTGAGGTGTGGTTGGCGCGGCACCGATCAATGTCGTCGCTGTCCGGGGCGGTGAAGTTCTGCCACGGCCAGCAGGCCCGCGACTTGAAGCACGAGAGCGGTTTGATCGACCGCGTGATGTCGGCCGGTCAGCACCAAAACATCGTGCAATTGAAGCACGTACACCTCGACGGAGCGGCACCCTGGCTGATGTACGAGTACGTTCCTGGTGGAGACCTTGCGGACATTATTCTCCAATTGCGGTTGAGAGCCCCGGACCAGCGTGCGGATCAGGTGCTGGCGTGCCTCAAACAGTTGAGTAGTGCGGTCGCGCACTTCCACCGCCTCGCTCCGGCAATCGTTCACCGCGATCTGAAGCCGAGCAACATCCTTGTGAGTCAGGACCGGCGCAGGATACTCATCACCGACTTCGGAATAGGGGCCGTCACGGCAAAGGCAGCAATCGCCGAGGACCGGCGCGGCGGAACTGCCACAGGGCGGTTGCTGAGTCACCTTCGGGGTTCGCACACCCCCCTATACTCGAGCCCCCAGCAGCGAGACGGGAGCGACCCCGACCCGCGGGACGATGTCCATGCCCTTGGGGTGATCGCGTACCAAATGTTTACCGGCCAACTTGCCCACAGTCCGGGTGCGGACTTCGGCCACGACCTCCGCGATGCCGGCGCACCGGACCCGGTTATTGACCTCATCGGTCGGTGCGTTGCGCGGAACCCGGACCTCCGCCCAACGAGCGGAGGAGAACTGCATCAGCAACTGACGTCTCTGACCTGGCCCGCTGCGAACCAAGTTGCTCGTCCCGCTGTACTGTCTCCGGGGAGCTTGACCCGAACGTCGGCACCAACAGCACCCACCGGGTTTGCGGTCGACGAAGAGAAAATTCGGCGGCACCTCGCCCGCGCTAAAGCCGTCGAACTCGCGCTCTACGTTTATGACCGGGCCGCGTACCTTCCTGCTGAAGAACCCGAGCCGACACCAGTGTCCGAAGACGTTGCTACGTCGCAAAACACGGCCTACGTTCTGGCCTTTGCGACGGCGATTGGTGTGCTGTTTACGCTGATTGGGTTCGCGAGCAGAGTTTTTCTCTTCATCGGTTTACCGACTGTTGCGGTGTTTGGAGTCGCCTTTTGGGTGGTCGTCTCTACCTCGCCATACCAGCGAGAACGTCGCCGTCGAAGAGAATTGTTGGATCGTTCGGTAAGACGAGTGCGCGAAGTCGAACGTCTCTGGGGTCAACTGTGCGACAACCATGAGGCACGCCACCGATCTCTTGTCGAATCGGTCTCGAATCTGGCGGAGCGTATCCGTGGCTTGCAGGCCGAGTATCGGCACGAGTTGGCGACAATCGGGAAAGATTCCGAACAGGCAGCGCGAGATCAGCACATGCGGGACCACGTCATCGCCGAATCGGACATCCCGAACATCGGGGGTAAACTCAAGCAACTCCTCATCGCAAATGGCATTCAAACCGCCGCAGACGTTCAGCCGAACAGGATTCAGCGGATCGGCGGGTTCGGACCCGACCGAACAGCCAATCTTCTCGCCTGGAGGGAGTCAGTGGCGGCCTCGTTCCGCTTCGACCCCTCTACCGGGATCTCGGATCCTCACCGACGTGATCTAGACCACAAGTACAGGCGTTCCCATGAAGCAATCATGGCCGACATCGAGCGAACGGTTCAGAACTTGGAGAACCTGGATGGGTGGGCAAATCAGCAGATAATGAGCCTAATCCCCGAACTGCGATCCGCGCTCGCCGAGTGGGTCGTAGCCAAGGCAAACTTGGACCTGATGGACTCCCCACAGTAAATGGGCGAAGGTAGGATGGCCCACCAAGCATTCTTCGGAGCCTTCGCATGCACACCCGACGTGAGTTCCTCGCTGCGGCGGTTGTTGGTTCGGTCGCGGGGCGCGTGTGCGGGGCCGCGGCCGAGCGGGTGCCGGTCGTCGATACGCACCTGCACTGCTTCGCCGGCAAGGACAGCGCCGCGTTCCCGTACCACAAGGACGCGCCGTACAAGCCCGACGATGCAGCGAGCCCCGAACACCTCAACGCGTGCATGAAGGAGGCCGGCGTCGATTACGCGGTCGTCGTTCACCCCGAGCCGTACCAGGACGACCACCGGTACCTCGAACACTGCCTCGCGGTCGGCAAGGGCAAGCTCAAGGGCACCTGCCTGTTCTTCACCGAGCGCGACGGTACGCCGGCAAAGATCACGGAACTCGCCAAGAAGGTGCCGCTCGTGGCGGCGCGCGTCCACGCCTACCAGGCCGACCGCCTCCCGCCGTTCGGCAAGCCCGAACTCAAGGCGCTCTGGCAGGCCGCCGCCGACAGCGGGCTCGCGGTGCAACTCCACTTCGAGCCGAAGTACGCCGAGGGGTTCGAACCGCTCATCAAGGAGTTCAAGGGCACCCGTGTGTTCGTCGACCACCTCGGCCGGCCGTTCCAGGGCACCGAGAAGGAGTACGCCGTGGTGCTGCGGTGGGCGAAGTTCGACAACGTGGTGGTGAAGCTCTCGTCGGTGCCGACCGCGAACGCCTACCCGCACCGCGACCCGCAGGCGGTCGTGAAGCAACTCACCGAGGCGTTCGGGGTCGACCGGCTCATGTTCGGCGGCGGGTTCGACGCGAAGGCGACCGGCAAGAGCTACCTCAAGGAGCGCGAGCGGGTCGCGGCGCTGCTCGCTCACCTGAGCGCCGCCGACCGGGCCAAGGTCTTCGGCGGCACGGCTGCTAAACTGATGGGGTTCGGGAAGGCGAATTGAACCGAGGAGTGCGTATGTCCGCGACACTGCAATCACTCGGCCTCGACCGGCTCTCGGTCGAGGAGCGGCTCGCCCTGATCGGCGAGTTGTGGGACAGCCTCGACACGGAGCCCCCGCTGACGGACGCCCAGAAGGCCGACCTCGATCAGCGGCTCGCGGCGTTCCACGCGGACCCGAAGGCGGGCTCGACGTGGGACGACGTGAAGGCCCGGCTGTGCGTTCGACCGGTCTGAATCACAGGCGGTTGGCGGGCCGCCACAGAGGGCGGCCCCTACAAGAATCAGCAGGCGCGGGGTGTCTCTGGTGGGGCAGGCATTCTTGCCTGCCGCCCGGTGCCTTACGAGGCAGGCAAGAATGCCTGCCCCACGTTCAGAAACCAGTTCGGACCAATCCCATGAACCTCTTCGACAAGTTCACCGCGGGGCTGCCGCTGCCGGCGTTCCTCGCCAAGTACGGCACCGACGCGGACCGCGCCAAGTGGGCGCGCGCCGCCGAGCAGACCACGCTCACCGACGCGCAGAAGCAACTCCTGGGCAAGTTCACCCGCCGCACGAACGTGCTCGTGCTCGCGGGGGCGTGGTGCGGCGACTGCGCCGGCCAGTGCCCGATCTTCGAGCGGTTCGCCGAGGTCGCGCCGGTCATCGTCACCCACTACCTCGACCGCGACGAGCACGCCGACGCGCAGGCCGCGCTGAAGATCAACGGCGGGAACCGCGTCCCGGTCGCGGTGTTCTTCTCGGAGGACGGCCACGAGGTCGCCCGGTACGGCGAGCGCACCCTCGCGAAGTACCGCCAGCTCGTGGCGTCGCAGATCGGGGAGACGTGCGGGACCGGACTCGTGAAGGCCGGCGACCCGGTCCAGCAGCAGATCGCACAAGACTGGCTCAACGAGTTCGAGCGGGTGCAGTGGATCCTGCGGCTCTCGCCGCGGCTGCGGAAGATCCACAACGACTGAGAGTCCTCAGGTCGGCAAACGTGCCCCAGTGCTTCCGCACCGGGCTAGAGACGCCGACCCCCTACGGGGGTGAAGAGAACGAGTTCCCGGTTCTGGGTTCCCGCCCCGGAGGGGCCGCCGTCTTTAGCCCGGTGCGGAAGCACTGGGGTTCCTGACGACGTGCCGACCTGATGACCGTCAGTCTTCTTCCAGCGCCTCGCCGAGCACCTGCTCGCTGACGTAGATGGGCACCTTCGCGGTCACCGCCACGGCGATCGCGTCGCTCGGGCGGCAGTCGATCTCGACGAGGTCGCCGTCCCGGCGGACCCGGAGCTTCGCGAAGTACGTGTGCTCCTCCAGGTCGCTGATGACGATGTCCTGGATCTCGCCGCCGAGTTGATCGACGACGGCCACGATCAGGTCGTGCGTCAGCGGCCGCGGGGACTGCATCCCCTTCACCCGGCGGTCGATGCTCGTCGCCTCGAAGATGCCGATCACGATCGGGAAGCTCCGCTCGCCGTCCACTTCCTTGAGGATGATGACCTGGTGGTCGTCGACCTCGCTGATGATGATCCGGCGGAGTTCCATCTGCACGGGCACGGCCGTCTCCGGGTTGGTGTTCCGCGATTCGCCGCGAGTGTTTAGTGTTGGGGACCGGTCCGCGCCCTGCGGCCCGGCGACACCCCCGAATTGTACCATGCCGTCCACCGTTCTACTGAGCGCGTTCCCCGCCGCCCCCGGCGACCTCCGCGACGCCCTCGCCGCCGCGGGGTGCGCCGTGCGCGACCACGCGCTCGGTTCGGCCCCGACCGTGAGCTTCTCGGGCATCGACGCCGCGGTCCTCGACGCGGGCGATCAGGTGACCGCGGCCGCCGCTCAAACGCGCCGGTGGCGGGCCGAACTCGGCGACGAGATCCTCCCGATCGTGTGGGTGCTCGGAGCCAGCGACCCCGCCGCGGCCGCCCGCGGGCTCGACGCCGGGGCCGACGCGGTGCTGGTGCGGCCCGTCGAGCCGGCCGTGCTGGCGGCGCAGGTGCGATCGGCGGCGCGCTCGCGGGCGGCCGCCGGCCGCGTCGCGAGCCGCGCCGCCGAGGCCCGGCTCGTCGGCGACCAGCTCACCCGCACGTTCGCCCAGATCGACCGCGAACTCGACCTCACCCGCCGCGTTCGGTTGGCGCTGCTCCAGCGAGCGCTCCCCGCCGCGGCGAACGCCGCGTTCGCCGTGTGCCACCGCCCGCGGTCCCGCAACGGCGGCGACTTCTACGCGGTCCACGCCCTCGACCGGGGCCGCACGCTGTTCCTGGTCGGGGACGTCATCGGCCACACGACCGCCGGCGGGTTGCTCGGAACGTTCGTCGCCGAGACGGTGCGCGAGGCGGCCCGCGAGAAGCCGACCGCACCGGCCGGTACGCTGCTCGCGGAAGCGAACCTCGCGCTCCTGCGGCTCGAACTGGAAGACGCCCCGCTCGTTTCGCTGGTCGCCGGCCTCCTCGACGAGTCGGGGGCGCTGTCGATCGCCCGCGCCGGGCTGCCGGCCCCGCTCTACCTCCCCGCGAACGGGCCGCCCGCGGCCTGGAACATCCCGGGGCCGTTCCTCGGGATCGCCGAGACGACCTACCCCTCGCACGTTGCCGCGCTGAAGCCCGGCGACACGCTCCTCGTCGCGACCGACGGCACCCGGCCCGACGGCGACCCCGGCCCGGACGACGGTTCGCGCCTGCCCGAAATCGCCGCCCGACACGCCGCCCGCACCGGCCAACAGTTCGTGGACGCCGTCGCGACCGACCTGCTCGCGCAAGTTCGCCACGAGGACGACGTCACGTTGTTGTCGCTGTCCGTGCCGATCAATTTCAATGCACCGAACGTTTCGGATGTACAGGCGAGTGATTGACTTGGTCGATCCGATCCGAACCCCTTCGGGTTCTTGTGACGTTTTTCACTTGCCACATCCCCGGGCACCGGTGTTACACTGTTTGTACACGAATTGCCCACGAACTGATCATGTGTGGTGGCGGGAATGCCGACCAATGTATTCGATTTGACCGGTCGGGTGGCCCTCGTCACCGGGGGGAACAAGGGGCTCGGGCGGGCGCTGGCCCGCGGGTTCGCGG
Source organism: Gemmata sp. (assembly GCF_051859125.1). Classification (NCBI taxonomy): domain Bacteria; kingdom Pseudomonadati; phylum Planctomycetota; class Planctomycetia; order Gemmatales; family Gemmataceae; genus Gemmata; species Gemmata sp. The sequence continues at coordinate 56,757 of NZ_JBHYGG010000201.1, read as the reverse complement.
AGGCCGGGGCCGACGTCGTCATCGCCAGCCGGCACGAGGGCGAGTTGAAGGACGCCCTCGAGTTCATCCTCGCCGGCACCGGTCGCAAGGGGGCGTACTGCGTCGCCGACGTCTCGAACCGCGACGACGTCAAGAAGTTGGCCCGGTTCGCGCTCGACAGGATGGGCCGGGTCGACGTCCTCGTGAACAACGCCGGGATGAACGCCCCGCAGGCCATCGACGCGATCACCGACGAGACGTGGGACCGCGTCGTGGAGGTCAACCTGACGTCGGTAATGGCCTTGACCCGGGAACTGGTTCCGCAGATGAAGGACCGCCGCTGGGGGCGGGTCGTTCACATCTCCTCGATCATGGCGCAGGTGTCGAAGGAGCGGCGGAACGTGTACTCGGCGACGAAGGCGGCGCTGATCGGCATGGCGAAGGCCAGCGCGCTGGACCTGGGGCCGTTCGGGGTGACGGTGAACTGCCTCGCCCCGGGACCGTTCCTCACCGACATGCCGATGTCCGTGCTGTCCGACCCCGAGAAGCAGGCGTTCGCCGACCGCACGGCGCTGGGCCGCTGGGCGCAGCCGCACGAGCTGGTCGGCCCGGCGCTCATGCTGTGCAGCGACGCCGGCAGCTACGTGACGGGGCAGGTGCTGTTCGTGGACGGCGGCTACCTGGCGCGGTGAACCGCCAGGGTGATCTGAGGAAAGGAGGGAGCGATGATACGCGACGGCATACGCCCGACCGGCACCGCCCCCTCCCGTAGCTCAGCGGCAGAGCGCCGGCCTTATAAGCCGGTGGTCGCGGGTTCGAGCCCCGCCGGGAGGACTCGCGACCTCTCCGGCCGGCACGGTTAGCCCAGCTTGCCGAGTCGTGCGGTTGGTGAGTAGACTGAATATCCTCAAATGGCCTCCCGGGGCGAATCCGCCCGGCCCTCGGGAGTGTGGGGTGACGCTCATGACCACCACTCTCCCGGTGAACGCCTCGGCCGCGTGCGGCGTCGCGGACTGGCCGGCACCCGCCCCGGCCCCCGTCCCGGCCAAGAGCGTGTACACCGAGTGCATCGAAGAAGAGAACAAGCACAAGTGGATCGAGAGCGAGAAGGCGGGGTACGATCTGGGCGAGGGGTGCATCCAGCGGTGGGTCGAGAAGCACTGGATGGGCTACCTGCGGGCGCGGTGGGTCGAACACCTTCAGGGCAAGTGCTTCTGGGTCGAACTGGACCGCGGCGACTTCGGCCTGCTCGAACGGGAGTTCAAGGAGCACAAGGAGCTCCTCGACACCATCCTCGATCAACTCAAGACGGGTAAAGAGAACCTTCTGGTTCTCCTCTGGGCCATCAACGCCCAGATCCCCACCGAAACGGTCATCAGCATCCTCAAGGCGCTCGACGTCAACAGCCGCCGCCTCGTCCACCGGTTCGAGAAGCAGCGCTGACGCGCCCACCCCTCGCGCACAACCACGAGGAATTGGGTTCTGGTGGCACTGGCCACCGATCACCGGCAACGAAAAACGGGGGCCAAGCGGCCCCCGTTCGCACGGACGCTCGCGACCACCGGGTCAGTCCCGGAACTCGTTGTGGCAGTCCGAGCACTTCGCGTCGAGGAGCTTGAGCGTCTTCACGATCTCCTTGGCGTCGGCCCCCTTGCCCTTGGCGGCCTCGGCGTCGAGCTTCTTGCTCAGCTCGACCATGTCCTTGCTCCACTTGTCCCACTTGGCCTCGTTGCCCTTGTTGGTCTTGGCCTTGTCGTTGGGGAATGCGACGGTGAACTCGCCCAGGGCGGCGGTGCGGACCGCGAGGAGCTGGAGCGCGGCGGGGTCGGCGGTGCCGCTCTTCATCGCGTCGCGGATGTCCTTCTCGATGTTCAGCCCGCCGACCTTGCTGCCGCGGAACGGCGACATCGCCTCTTCGAGGCCGAACTTCGCCTTCTCGTGGAGCTTGCCGGCGGCCAGCGGCTTGCCGGTGCCCTTCGGGGCCAGGTCCTTGGCGGCCGCGGCGGCCCCCTTGAAGTCCTTCTTGGCGATCGCCTCGGCGGCCTTCACCGCGCCGTCGCGGAGCGCCTCGTCGCCGGTCGCCTCGCCGTACAGGGCGATCATCAGGGCCACCGCCTTGGCCGTCGGGGCGAACCGCTTCGCCTGCGTCGGCTCGGTGTCGCACGTCTCGATGTGCTTCTTCAGCAGGGCGATGTCGGCCTCGGCGGCCTTCTTGTAGCTCTCGGCGGGCAGGGCCGGGGCCGCGGCGGCGGCAATCGAGCACGCGCCGGCGAGCAGGGCGATGCTGCCGACCGTCATGCGGATACGGGTGGTCACGAAGACGTCTCCTGGGGAGGAACCACGGAAGCGAGAGGGGTGAATCGGACCCGCGCGGGTGTTGTTCGAGGCGGGTCCGGTGGCCTCGCGGGAGTATTATTGGGTACGGCGGCGCGAGTTGCCAGTGTCCATTCCGCCAAGTTGGAAATCGCCCGCGCCCGGCGTTCGGAAGGGGCCGCGGGGTGTCCAGAAGGCGGGCAGGGGCGGACACCGGGTGGAATCCGGAGCCCTCACGCGGGCCGCCACGGAGGGCGGCCCCTACCAGACATTTGGCGCTGGGTTTGTAGGGGCCGCCCTCCGTGGCGGCCCGCCACCACCGAGGACAGCAACCGGGGACGCCGCGCTCAGAACTCGAGCGGCTCGGGCCACGCCATCGGGACGACGAACACCTTCCCGTCGCCGATGCGGCCCGTGCGGGCGACCTTCGGGAGCTTGTCCCCGAGTTCGGTCGCCTGCTCGTCCGTCACCCACACGGTGATCTCCACCTTCGGCAGGTACGCGGCGCTGTACTCCGACCCGCGGTACCGGTCGAGGTACCCCTTCTGGCGGCCGTACCCCTTCGCCTCGCGGACGGCGCACGCGGTCACGCCGAGGTCGGCGATCACCCGCAGCACCGCCTCGGCCCGGAACGGCTTCACGACGATGGTGAGCTGCTTCATACCGCGATTTTAGTGCGCCCGAGGTGCCGGTGTGCGACAACCACCGGATGGGCGCACCTCCGGTCGCTGACGCTCCCAGCTCGCCGCCTCCGTCGAGCCACGGGGCTTGCCCCCGTGGCCTTCAGGCGGGCCGGCACCACGGGGGCAAGCCCCGTGGCCAAAAGCAAAAAGCGTTCAGGCCCGGCGGGGCGCAAGTTCCGCCGGGCCTTTCTGTTGCGCCGGCCGGGGTGCCGCGGGTGAAGTTTTCGTGTCCAACCGCCGACGGGGCCGCTCTGTTCCCGTTAGGTCTCCATCATTTCTGTCCAGCGTCGCAGTCGGTTTTCCTTATCTCCCGAAGGAAGAGCCAATGTCCAGGTCCCCCTGTCGGTACCGCGCGTTCACGCTCATCGAGCTGCTGGTCGTCATCGCCATCATCGCCATTCTGATCGGCCTGTTGCTGCCCGCGGTGCAGAAGGTCCGCGAGGCCGCCGCCCGGATGAAGTGCTCCAACAACCTCAAGCAGATCGGCCTCGCGATGCACTCGTGGCACGACGTCCGCGGGTCGCTCCCGCGGGCCGGCGAGTTGAAGACCGAACTGAGCTGGTCGGTGTACGTCCTGCCGTACATCGAACAGGGGCCGCTGTTCGCGAAGTTCAGCAAGGCCGCCGGATCGTACACCGGGACGAACAAGAACAACCCGTACGGGCTGACCCGGGTCAGCACCTACCTCTGCCCGTCCTCGACCCGCGAGAAGATGGCGACCGCGGCCCCGCACCACGTGAACGCCCCGGACCTCGTCCCGACGAACACCGGCGAGGCGCCCTACACGATGCACTACTACGCGATCTACGGGCCGAAGGGGACCAACCCGGCGACCGGGGCGGCGTACCCGGTGGACGCCACCGGCGGGCACGGCGGGTTCTCGACCTGCGGGTTCTTCCGGAACGACACCACGACGGCGGTCGACGAGGACGCCGGCCGGAAGCTCACGGACGCCACCGACGGCACCTCGAACTCGATCCTGATCGGGGAGATGTCGTGGGACAACGCGACCACCGGGACCCGGTACCGGTCGTGGGTCCGCGGGTGCGACTCGAACGAGGTCTGTGCGGGCGGCCGGAACATTGTGAACGCGATGAACACCCCGTCGGTCGCGGCGTTCAACGACATCGCCATGGGGAGCACGCACACGGGCGGGGCGAACTTCTGCATGGGCGACGGGAGCGTCCGGTTCCTCCGCGACCAGATCCCGCTCGCCACGTACAAGGCGCTGGCGAGCATCACCGGCGGCGAAGTGATCTCCGATAACTGACCACGAGGCTCGCATGCGACGCGCGACGCTCGCGGCCGTGCTGGTCTGCCTGACCGGTTGCGCCGAGGACAAGTTGTACGACGTGGCCGGGACCGTCACCCACGGCGGCGCGCCGCTGCCCGCGGGCGTCGTGTGGTTCGACCCGGACCCGAACCACCCGGCCCAGCCCCCGCAGGGGTTCGCCTACGTCAAGGACGGGAAGTTCGACACCGCGGACCGCGGCCGCGGCGTGAAGCCCGGCGCGTACCTGGTCCGCGTCGAGGGGTTCGACGGCAAGCCGGGCAACGAGCTGCCGCTCGGCAAGCCGCTGTTCACCGACTTCGAGGAGAAGCGGGACTTCGCCGCCGCCCCGGGGAAGATCGAACTCGCGCTCGCCGTGCCGAAGGCGGAGAAGCCCAGGACCGAGAAGCAGCAGCCGAAGGCCGACAAGTCGGCCAAGCCCGCGGGGAAGTGAGGCCCGGCGAGCGGGGGCGTGAGCCCCCGAGTGCTTCTGTCCTCTGCTCGCGCTTCACTCGGGGGCTCACGCCCCCGCCGAGATGCAAGTTTCACTTCGCCGGCTTCAGCACGACCTGCCGCAGGTCCATCACCGCGGCGCCGGGCTTCGTCTTGGCCCGCACCGTCAGCGTGTACCGCCCGGCCTTGTCGATCTTCAGCGAGCCCACGTCGCGGGCCTCGAACGCCTGGAACCCGCCCGTCTCCTTCACCGTGAACGTGACCTTCTCGTCGCCCACGGCCAACTCGACCTCGGCCCCGCCGCTCTTGTTCCCGCACCCCTGCAGCACCTCGACCGTGAACGTGCCGGGCGTCTCGACGGTGAAGTCGAACGCCGCGGTGTCGTCCTTGTTCACCCAGAACCCGAGCGTGTTCTTGTGCGGGAGCGGCTCGAACCGGAGCATCACGCCGGTGACGAGTGCGGTGCGGGCGGGCAGGGTGATGGTCCCGTCCTTGGCCTGCGGGTTCGGCGTGTAGTCGGGGTTCGGCGTCGGCATCTTCGCGCCGACCTCCGTGCGCCACGCGCCGAGCTTCGCCGCGAGATCCTTCACCACCTCGGGCTTCTCCGCCGCGAGGTTGCGGCTCTCGGAGACGTCCTTCTTCACGTCGAACAGCTCGCGGCGGCCGGTCTCGTAGAACTCGATGAGCTTGTAGTCGCCGCTGCGCACCGCACCGCCGGGCCGCGAGCCCTGGTTCGCGTAGTGCGGGTAGTGCCAGAACAGCGCGCGCGCTTCGAGCTTCTTCCCGTCGAAGACGGGCAGCAGCGAGACGCCGTCGGTCTTCGGGTCGGTCGGCTTGCGCTCCCCGCTCGCCTCCAGCGCCGTCGCGAAGAAGTCGGTGCTGCACGCGATCTGATCCGTGACTCCGGGCTTCACCCTGCCGGGCCACTTCACGATGAGCGGCACGCGCACGCCGCCCTCGTAGAGGAACCCCTTGCCCTCGCGGAGCGGGGAGTTGATCGTCGGGGCGAACTCCATCCCTTCGAGGGTCGCGAGGCCGCCGTTGTCGCTGGTGAAGATGACGAGCGTGTTGTCGCTGAGCTTCAGGTCGTCGAGCTTCTTGAGCACGCGGCCGACGGCGTCGTCCACGCTCTCGACCATCGCGGCGTAGACCGGGTTGCTCTGCCGGCCGTGGGCCGGCTTCACGTTGTACTTCGCGACCACGTCCTTCTTGGCCTGGAGCGGCGTGTGGACGCCGTAGTGCGGCATGTAGAGGAAGAACGGCCTGTCCTTGTGCGCGTCGAGGAACTTCTCGGCCTCGGCCGCGAGGCGGTCGGTGAGGTACTCGCCGGCCTCGGCCTTTTCGAGACCCGGCATCTGACCGCCCTTGTTCGCGAACGGCGCGAAGTAGCTCCGCGGCGTGCCGGTCTGGTCGCCGGCGATGTTCACGTCGAAGCCCTGCTTGGTGGGCTCGAACCCGGCCCCGCCGAGGTGCCACTTGCCGATGTGCGCCGTGGCGTAGCCGCGCTCCTTGAGCGCCTCCGCGAGCGTGACCTCGTCGAGCGCGAGTTCGTTCGGGACGGCCGGCCGCTTGAGGCGCTGGTCGGGGCGGTCCGCGCGCCCCGGAATCCAGTCGGTGATGCCGCTGCGCTGCGGGTACTTCCCGGTGAGGATGCTGACGCGGGTGGGCGAGCACACCGGGCACGCCGCGTAGAAGTCGGTGAACCGCAACCCGTCCTTGGCCATCCGGTCAATGTTCGGGGTCTTGTAGAACGTGCTGCCGTAGCACCCGAGGTCGCGCTGGCCCATGTCATCGATGACGATGAGCACCACGTTGGGCCTGTCCGCGGCGTGCAGCAGCGGGCCGAAGGCGAGCAGCGCGAGGGCGAGAGTGAAGCGAAGCAAGGTAACTCCGGGAAAGGGTAACGGAACGCGACTCAGCTTCGGTTCGGGTTCTTGGTTGGCGCGGGCGGGTCAAGTGTCGCCGACGGGTTCCTGTTCGCGCTCCAGATCAAGCACGCGCCAATCAACATCGTCACGCCGATGATTCGGAGACATCCGGCCGCAGTCGCATCCGGTACATTCGTTCTCCAACCTGGTTTACTGCGGTACAGTGCTCGGCGGGACCCGACGATTATCTGCGGGGCGCATGTCGCCACCAACCCCGCTGCCAGAAGTACCGCAACGGTTTCGGTCACCCCAAGATCTCCCGTCTGCGCGACTCCAGTCGAACGTGGCACACAACCGCCGCGGGCGCCGGCCCCAGCCCCCTCGCTCGCGCCCGCTTCGCCCCAGAGCACGTCTGGATCCAGATGAATACCGCGGGCGGCTACGTGCGGCGGTAGTGGTCGAGGTACGCCTGCATCTCCGGCGTCATCGGCCGCGGGTCGTGGAAGTCGAAGGTCGGATCAACCAGGCGGTGCCAGATCTCGTTCTCGACCCAGGTGCGGAAAACGAACGCCTCGAACGACGGGGCGCAGAAGAAGGTGTCTCCCGACTCCTCCTCTTCCTCGTCGTCCTCGTCGTCGTCGCCCCCGTACCGCATCGGCGAGGCGACCACGCACGAGTACCCGGTCGGCGTGGCGTACAGGTACCAGTACACGCACCCCTGTGAGTCGGCGTAGAAGCGGATCAGCGACCCGCCCTCGCCCGCGGGGCTGTCGGCAACCGCTTCGGCCCAGTCAAAGAAGCAGTCCGTGTTCGAGCGGATCAACTCCTGCGCCGCGGCGTCGTTGGCGAACTCGACAAACCCGGGCGGCAGCGTCAGGCCGCGGGCCGTGGCGAGTTTGGCCAACCGCGTGCCGTGCTCGGCGGGGCTCGGCGTGTGACCGGCCGGCAGGAGCCACTTCCAGTCGCCGCGGAGCGACTCGACCGGCAGCGGCGGGAGCGACCGGTACTGGCTCCCGCCGTAGGTGCCGTCCACCTCGCGGGCGCCCGGGATGTCGGTCCCGATCCACTCCGCCGGGAACGGCGTCGGGTTGACCCGGAGCAGGTGCGGTTGCTCGAACCGCGCGAGCCACATCGGGTCGGTACCGCGGCGCTGGTCGAGGAGTTGCGCCCGGAGCGGGGCGGCCTCCTCGTGGGACCGCGGGTCGAGTTTCGCCAACTCGAGTTCGGCGCGCAGGTACGCCCCGCCGGCGCGGTCGTGTTCGTCGAGCCAGTCCGCGTACGCGAGGCGGAGCGTGTCGTCGTCCGGTGCGGACTCGATCGCCGCGAGAAGGGCACGTTCGTCTGTCATCGGGTGGCCTTCGGACTCGGGGGGTTCCGCCACAAGTGTACACACGGCCCGCGTGGCCCGCCACGGTCGTCCCGGGCCGTTAGAAAGACACATTGACAGAGCGGCTGCGTAACCGCCACTCGGGTTGCGGACGCGCGGGGGCCGGGGTACCTTCTCATCACGGTTGCACGTCTCTCCCGGCGCTCTCCTGTTTTTTACCAGCGTCCTCATTTGCCCGACCCGTCATTCGGAGGGGTTATGGACCCGTTACGCACCGGCCGCCGGTCCCGAGCGGCCGCGTTCACGCTCATCGAGCTGTTGGTCGTCATCGCCATCATCGCGGTCCTGGTGGGCCTGCTCCTGCCCGCCGTGCAGAAGGTCCGCGAGGCGGCCGCCCGCATGAAGTGCTCGAACAACATGAAGCAGATCGGCGTCGCGCTGCACAACTACCACAACGTCCACCAGCGGTTCCCGTACGCGAACTTCCACGTCAACAACAGCCAGCGGTGCAACTGGCTGGCGCACCTGTTCCCGTTCATCGAGCAGCCGTACACGGCGGAGCAGCGGCCGGCGGTGACGTACTCGGGCGTGACCGTCGGGCCGGGCGGCACCACGCACGCCGGGGCCCTGGTCCGCAACAGGGCCGTCGGCGACGACTACATGGCGGCGGCGCTGACGTGCCCGTCGGACGGGCCGAAGCTGCGGAACGTGGGCGGCGAGCGGCTGGCGATGGGCAACTACCTCGCCGTGAACGCCCCGAACACGGACCAGCGCGACGCCGGGAACCGGAACGTCGCCGGGGTGTTCTCCTACTCGATGCACGGCTCGTCCCCGCCCGGGTCGGTGGTGATCGAGCCGGGGACGACGCTCACGGCGATCCCGGACGGCACGGCGAACACGGTGATGGTGGGCGAGCGGCCGGCGTACCCGGACCTGGCCGCCCTCGGGGCGCCGGGCGGGTGGCAGTGCGGGGCGTGGGTGTACAACGAGATGGACAGCGCCCTCGGGCTGCCGAACTCGAAGCTGTGGTGCGCGAGTCAGACGCCGACCGGCGGGTCGTGCCCCGGCGGCAACCAGTGGTTCCAGCCGGGCAGCGACCAGAACGGGTGCGACGCGCACCACTACTGGAGCAAGCACACCGGCGGCGGCAACTGGCTGTTCTGCGACGGGTCGGTGCGGTTCCTGACCTACGGGATCGGCACCCAGGTCCAGGCGGGCATCGCGACCAAGGCCGGGGGCGAGGTGCCCCCGGGCGACCTGTGACCGGTCCCACGCCCGCCCACCACCCGAGGGAGAGCCGATGAGTGCGTCACGTTTCGTCCGGTCGCGGGTCGGCCGCGGCCTGCTCGCCGCCGCGGCGCTGGCCCTCGCCGGGTGCGGCGGCCGCGGCGACGCCGCCGGGAAGGTCACCTACCAGGGGAAGCCCGTGGTGTGGGGGACCGTTCAGTTCGAGGACGCCGAGGGGATGCTCAAGCAGGCCAACATCGCCCCCGACGGGACGTACACCGTCGAGGGGCTGGCGGCCGGCGGGGCGAAGGTCGCCGTCGGCAGCATCAACCCCGCCAGTTCCGACTTCCAGCCGCGGGCGGCCGAGGGCCGGCCGGCCCCGCCGCCCCCGCCCCCCGCGGTCCGGGGGTGGTTCCCGATCCCGGACAAGTACGCGGCCCCGCACACCTCGGGGCTGGTGCTCACCGTCAAGGCGGGGGCGAACGCCCTCGACATCGAGCTGAAGTGACCGACCCCGGCCGCGCGCCGCGGCGTCACGCGATGACCCCCTTGATGGGGGCACCGTGGTCGATGTCGAGGCGCTTGCGGCCGGGGACTTCGAGCTTGCGCGAGTCGAGGCCGAGTTGGTGCAGGATCGTCGCGTGGACGTCGGTGACGTAGTGCCGGTCCTCGACCGCGTGGAACCCGATCTCGTCGGTCGCGCCGTGGACCACGCCGCCCTTCAGCCCGCCGCCGGCCATCCACACGCTGAAGCCGAAGATGTGGTGGTCGCGGCCGTCGCTGCCCTGCGTGCCCGGCGTGCGGCCGAACTCGGTGCAGAACACCACGATCGTCTCCTTCAGCAGCCCCGTGCGCTTCAAGTCTTTGAGGAGCCCCGCGATCGGCTGGTCGACCGCGAGGCAGTTCTTCGCGTGGTTCGCCTTCAGCCCGCCGTGCGCGTCCCACACGCCCGCGCCGCCGGCCCCGTGCTGCACCTGCACGAACCGCACGCCGCGCTCGACCAGCCGCCGCGCCGCGAGCATCTGCTGGCCGAACGGCTTCGTCTCGGGGCGGTCGAGGCCGTACAGCTTTTGCGTCTCCTGGGTCTCCTGCGAGAAGTCGAGCACCTCGGGCAGCGACTTCTGCATGCGGAACGCGAGTTCGTAGGACTTGATGCGAGCGTCGAGCGCCGGGTCGTTGGGGTAGTCGGCGGCGCGGAGCTTGTTGAGCTTGCCGGCCAGCTCGAACCCGGCCCGCTGCTCGGCCGGCGTGACCGGCAGCTCGGGCTTGCCGAAGTCGAGCGGGTTCGCCGGGTCGACGCGCACCGGCACCGCGTCGTGCGCCGGGCCGAGGTAGTGGCCGTCCTTGAGGTTCCAGTACTCGCGGTTCCCCATGCTGACGAACTGCGGGAGGTTCTCGTTGAGCGTGCCGAGGCCGTAGTGGACCCACGCGCCGAGCGTCGGGAACTCGCCGTCGAGCATGTGCCGGCCGGTGTGGAACTGCGTCTGCGCGCCGTGGTTGTCGTCGGTCGTCCACATGGAGCGGATCACGGCGAGGTCGTCGACGCACCCGCCGGTGTGCGGGAGCCAGTCGCTCACCTCGGTGCCGCACGCCCCGTACTTCTTGAACCCGACCTGGAGCGGGTACAGCTTGTTGCGCTGCTGGCCGTTCGCGTCGTTGACGACGGTGACGCGGGCGAGCTTGAGCTTCTCGGGGTTCTGCACGTCCTTGAACGGCGTCTCGTTGATCGACTTCCCGGCGTACTTGGTGAGCATCGGCTTGGGGTCGAACGTCTCCATGTGCGAGACGCCGCCGTTCATGAACAGCCAGATGACGCTCTTGGCCTTCGGGGGGAAGTGCGGCTTGCCGTCGGGCGGCGACCACGCGGCCGCGTCGGAGCCGTACCCGTCCTTGTGGAGCATCGCGGCGAGGGCGAGGCCGGAGAAGCCGAGGAAGTCGCGACGGAACATGGCAAAGGCTCCGACAGAAGACCGGTGGCCGCAAGGAGGCACAAGGAGACTGTCGCGCGGCAGGTGCCGTTTACCCCCGCGAGCGCGCCCCCGGTGCCACCGAGAGCATCATACCACGTCCGATTGGTCCGCACCCGTGAGGTAGTGGATGCCCTCTTGTCCAGTACCCCAAGAAGGAGTCGAACCTTCCGGCCGGGCTTCGTAGGCCCAGCGCCGCATCCGTCGGTCGGGGCGAGCAGTTCTCCGTACAGGAGTCGAACCACCCGCAAAAGGTTCGAGGAAATCGCACATTTCGCAAGGGGCGACGCAGATTCCGGCGCACGCCACGCCTGACCCTGGTCTGACGCAACTGATCGAAGCGTGGGCCACGCTCCCGGACCACGTCCGCAGGGCGATCCTCGCTCTCGTCACCACATCCGATACCGACCGGGAACAATAAGGCCCGGCCTACCTTTGAGGCCGGGCCTGAGTTGCGCCGCGATTTCGCCCGCGCGGGCGAATCTCAGGTGCCGCTGGACCGGGCCGCGGTTGGTGTCGACGCGAACTGGCGGGCCGTGGCCCTCGACCGGTACGCAGCGGTCTTCGACTGCTTGCGGTCCTGGCGGCGGATGCTCTTCTTCGTTGCGGGGTCCATGTGCGGCCTCCTCACGCGGGTTCGCGGTACTCGGCCTCGGGATGTCACCCGGCCGGCCCACGAGCGACCACGGCAGCCAGTGACATCCCCGAGAGAGAAGCGAACACGAGGCGGCAGGATGAGCGTCGCGGGCACCATCGCCGATGCAGTCGTGGCCGCCGTGACCGGACTGGGCTGGACCGCGGGGGCACCGCCCGCCGCCGTGCCCGTGGTGAAGCGGAAGAAGCCGTCGCTCCCGTCGGGCAAGAACCCGGTCGAGGTCGTGGTGAGCGTCGGCGAGGAGGGCGCGGTCCGCCCCCTGACCGGGTCGAAGGACCGGGTGAAGTACCCGGCGACCGTCGCCATCTTCACGGCCGGCGGGAAGCTCACCGGCGAGGACGAGCCACTCCGACTCCGGCGGGAGCAGGTGCGGAAACTGGTCAACACCCGGGCCGCGTTCGCGTCGGTCCCCGGGTTCAACCGGGTCACCCCCGAGGGCAAGAACCCGTACGACCCGGCCGCCCTCGCCCACGACCTGAACATGAGCGTCCTCGTCTTCACCGTCGAGGTCGACGAGCCCCGGAGCGACTGACCATGAGCGACGCGAAGACCAAGCCCGAGCCCAAGGCCGACGCGGCGAAGGCGACCGCCGCGCCGAAGGCCGAGAGCGGCCCGAAGACCCCCGGCACGTTCGTCCGCCTCAGCGCCGACGGATCGGTCCGCTCGCGGCGGGTCGGGGTCGCGGCCCGGCTCAAGGCCGGCGACGACCCCGGGGCCGACTCGGTCACCTGGAACGTCGCGCTCGACGCGCCGCCGGCCGTTGGGGACCGGCTCCGGGACGTCCACGGCACCTGGTGGGCGGTCGCCGCGGTCGGGGCCGCCACCGACGGGTTCTACCCCTGCACCTGCACCAAACTGAAGGAGTGATCCCGTGACGAGCGGAAAGTACCTGACCGTGCGGCTCGGGAACATGAGCCCGATCGCCATGCCCGACAACTTCGCGTGGTCGGTGGACGACGACGTGAAGGAGCTGGAGCGGACCGTCGGGGCCGACAACGGGTTCGGCAACGTGGACGGCGGGGTCCGCCGGGCCGCCATCCAGATCAGCTTCTACGTGGACATCTCCGACGTCGCCACGATCGTCACCGACTGCCAGCCCGACAACGTCCTCGAGTACCTGAAGCTGTACTACCGGAAGGACGACGCGGCCCCGGCCTACACCTTCGACGAGGCGCTCGTCCTGAAGGCCAGCCTGGGGGCCGAGGTGGACGGCCAGTTCCTGCTCAAGGTGTCGCTCAAGAACAAGGGCACGTTCTCCGTGGCCGACCCCGAGGGGGACTGACCTTGGACCTGGCCGAGCTGTTCAACGCCCCGACCGACCTGGAGTTCGAGGGCAAGACGTACCGCCTGCGGCAACTGTCGCAGGTCGAGCGCGCCGAGTACCAGCGGTGGCTCGAGAAGCGGGCCCTGGACGGCATCCTCGCCGAGACCGGCGTCCCCGAGGCGGTCCAGGACCGGATGCTCCGGGTGTACCAGCACGACAAGACCAAGGGCGTGTACGCCTGGGGCTCGGAGGTGTGCTGCGAGACGGTCACCGGCGAGGAGGGCCTGGCCAAGTTCCTCGCCATCCAGCTCCGGGACCAGGGCGTGGACCTCGAGACGGCCCGGCGGATGGCGCAGTTGGAACTGAAGCGGATCGTGCTGACCCTGTTCAAGCAGGAGACGACCGACCCAAAACTCGTCGAGGCGGCCGAGAGGCTGCTCGGGTTGGCTGGTGCCAATTCCTCGTCCGCCTCGCCGGTCCCAGCGTCGGAGCCGACCCCGAGCAGCTCGGGCGGATGAGCGACGAGCAGATCCTCGCGTGGTACGACCACAAGCGGGACGAGAACAACGACCCGGTGCTCCAGAACGCCCCCCCGGCCTCGCCGAACTTCCGCGAGCTGCACCGGCGGAAGTGCTACCTGCTCGGGGTGACCGAGCCCGAGGACGTCGAGCGGGACTGGAGGGCCGAGCAGCAGCGGCTCGCCGAGCGGCGGGCGGCTCAGAAGAAGAAGCGGCGAAAGAGGTGACCCCGTGCCCGAGGCGACCGACCCGGCCCCGACCGCCCCGGGGCGCGACGACAAGGCGATCGCCGACGCCCTGCTCATCATGGCGCGGATCGTCGACAAGCTCGCCGCCAGGTCCGACCGGCCCGCCCGCGCGGCCGCGGCCCCGAGCGCTCCCGCGGCCCCGAGCGACCCCGAGTCGCGCATCACGTCGATTGCCCGCTCGATCCTCGCCGTCACCCTCACCGGCCTCCCCCGCCTGCTCACCCGCGGCCTGGTCGGCGACGGCGTGCCCCGGGACCAAGAGGATCGCCAGGCGAAGCTCCGGGAGTTGCAGGAGCAGCGCCGCACCCGGGCCGAGGACGCCCAGCTCCGGGGCCGGGGCGGGGCCGCCGGGGCCGGGGGCGCGGTCGCCTCGATGATGGCCGCCCGGTTCTCGGCGGCCCTCGGGCCGCTCGCCATCTTCGCGCAGACCCTCCAGAGCACGTCGAGCGGCATGGGGGTGCTGCAGAAGAGCGTGTCCATCCTCGCGGCCGTGTTCGCCCCGCTCATCCTCCCCGTCGCCATCGCGCTCGCGGCAGCCCTGATCGAGTTCGCGGACAAACTCGACGGCGAGCTGAAGCCCGCGTTCGACCAGTGGACCCGGTACATCCTGAACGACGCGCTTCCGGCCATGCGGCAGTTCATGGACGCCCTCATCGACATCGTGAAGTGGGTCAAGGGCGTGGTCGGGTACGCCAAAGAGAAGACCGACAAGGCCGCCGACGTGGTCATCGAGAAGGCCGGGCTCGACAAGATCACCAACCCGGAAGTCGAGAGGATGAAGCTGTTCGAGAAGCAGTACCGGGAGGAGGCGAAGCGCGGGGTCACCGAGGACACGGTCCGCGCCCGCATGACCGATAAGGCCGCGACGAACCCCTTCCTGAAGACGGACGAGGAGCGGGAGAAGTTCGTCGACTGGCACGTCGCCCGGTTCCGCAACGGGTCCGACCAGGCCGACGTGGAGCGCCGCGGGGAGCGGGTCGCGGGCCTCAAGGACGAGATCAAGAAGGGGCTCACCGAGGCCGCGTACCTCGACCGCGAGCGCAGCGCCGGGGTGCCCGAGCGGCTCATGGGGGTGCGGGCCCAGGACTACCAGGCGGCCAAGAAGAGCGCGTTCGACGGCGACCCCGAGGTCGCGGCCCTGGCCGACCGCATCAAGGGCGGGCTCACCCGGGCCGCCTACTCCGAGGAGCTGAAGGCGAAGGGCCTGACCGGCATCGGGGGCACCGCCACGGCGACCGAGAAGCAGCGGCTCAACGACCGGTTCGACGCGGCATCGGAGCGGGCCAAGGCCCCGCCCGGTGGGTGGGGCATCTTCGCGGCGGCCGTCGCCAACGCGGGCGGGGGAATGGGGGCCGGTGCCGGTGCCGGCGGTGCGGCACCGAAGGCGGGCGGGGCCGCGTTCGGCCGGGACGCGCTCGGGGACGTGGTCAAGTCGCTGCGTCTGTCGATCGGCCCGAAGGCCACCATGAGCGGGCTGGAGTCGGTCGGCCGCAACGCCCAGCTCGCCGCCCTCAACAGCGACCCCCTCGACCGCACCCTCGAACAGCTCCAGCTGAGTGCCCTGGAGCGGATCGAGAAGACCCTGAGCGACCGGTTGCCGCGGGGCGGCCCGGCCCCCGGCACACCCGTTTACAGCGAGAGGAAGTAGCATGCCGACGAACCCGGACGGGACGCTGCGGCCGTACAACCCGGAGGAGATCGCGGGGTGGCACCTGGGCACCCGCGGGATCGACGACGGGAACAACCCGGAGGAGTTCTACTCCCCGGACGGGAGCGGCTGCACGCGGCTCTGGCTGTGCGACTGGAACGACCGGTTCGACGTCATCAAGCACCTGGTCGGCGAGGTGCTGGTGTGGGAGGACACCGGCGGCGGCGACCCGGTCAAGCGGCTCTCCCGCACCCGACCGCAGACGCACCCGACGTTCACCAACTGGTGGTGCGTGAAGGCCCGGATCACCGGGCACAAGTTCATCGAGGACGACGTCACCGCCGGCGAGGGGAACCGCTCCCCCCGGTGGGACGCCGCCGAGATCACCGCCCAGTACGAGATGGTCCCGTTCCGGTGGCAGGACGATGCGTACACCTACGCCTCTGAAAACGGCGAACGCGAGCGGTACGTGACGAACCCGGGGCACGTCCAGGCCGAGGTGACGGCGGACGCACAGTATACAACGATGCCCGGCGGCATCATGAAGTACAAGACCACGGACGGGTCGCCCCCGCACAACGTCCCGGTCCCGTACCCCATCGGGTACACGGACTGTGAGGGTAAGTTTGCCGCCATCTGGCGGCGCGTCCCGGAGGACCAGTTCCAGCCTAACTCGCCCCTGTACAAGCGCGTGTACGGCGACCCAGACACCGGAACCCGCCCGTGGATCGGCTCGACGAACCAGACGCCGATCTTCGGCCGGGGCATCGGGACGTGCCTGCTGATCGGGTGCGAGCCGAAACTGCTGCCCGACCCGACCGGGTTCGGGTACTCGTGGGACCTGAAGTGGGTCTGGTTCTACAAGCCCCAGACCCACTACAAGCTGCGGTACTGGGCCACGTCCGGCGCGATCGAGAACGGGTACTACGAGATCGCGAAGCCGGCGGCCCCGTACACCGCGATCGAAGACCTGGGCGACGACGACAGCCTGTTCCACCTCCGCGACCACGGCGACGGGCTGTTCAAGGTGAGTTGAGGCCGGGCCGGCACCGACCCCGGTGCCGGCCCTCACACGACGAGGATGCCATGAGCGAGACGAAGACGGTTGACCCGAATGTCGAGCGTGTCGACGCCCTGCTGGCCAAGCTCCGCGGCGACCTGCTCGCGGCGGACCTGTTCGCCGTCGACGAGACCCGGCCCGTTGTCCGGTCCGGGTACACCGAAGCCGCTCCCGGGCGGAAGTTCGTCGACTGGGCACCGGGGCCGGTGTCGGTGGTGACCATCACCATCAGCCACCAGCCGAGTGATGATGAGGTCCGGCGGCAGCTCGCCGGGCCCCCGAACAAGGTCGCGTAGCACACAGGGGTGTCGAGCCGAACTGACGCGGCCGCCGGGATTGCTCCCGGCGGCCGCTGTGCTTCACAGGCCGAACGCCCGTCACTCCTTCTTCGGTGGATCTTTCTTCTCGACTTGAATCCGGGTGAAGGCATCGACCCCGCCGGATACGCCCTTTACGACCCAAACGGTTCCTGACTCGTCGGTGATCTCGCTGCCGGGTTCGGGCGTGAGGAATCCTTTTTCGTCGTTGCGGATCTTCCAGATCGTCCCCGACTTCCGGTCCTCGCGGGCACCCTTCGTTTCATTGGGGTTGAGGAACTTCTTCTCGGACGGAATCCAGCGCCGGATGCTGATCGACTCCTTCTCCGCCTTCTTCTCCTGAGCGTCTGCCACGGCCGTCGTCATCGCGATTGCTCCGGTGAGGAACAGACCCGCCGCCACGAGTGTTCGCATGCCCGACCTCCCTGCGGCGCGGCGGGAGGAGCTGCGGGGCGAACACCGCCCCGCGTCGAGCCGGCCCGGCCGCGTCACAGAGATGATACGGCCCGCCACACGGCGTCGGCGTCCGGCCCGGCCGGGATGTGTACCTGGACGTGGTCACTCGCACCGGCCGGGGACGCGCCGCCGCGGTACATGCCGGGGGCGATCGCCGCCAGCGGCAGGGCCAGGTGGAGGTTCACGTCGCCCTTCGGGTACCGCTCGGCGGACCCGATGTGGGCGGGGTTGATGGCCAGTGTCGGGGTCACGATGAATTTCATCACAAGCGCTCCGGTGGTGAACGGGACCACCGGGGGATGTCACGTCACAGGTCGCGAACGGCCCACGAAGCCGCCGTCGCCTCTCGTGGGCCGTCGCGCTATTGCGGACTCGTGGAGCCTCGGTCGAGAGGTAGCAACCGATCAGCCGCACCCGAGGGGTCGCCCGCGCTGCGAATTCGAACCAAGCGGCGTAACGCAGCGGGGGCTTCTGACAATCGAATAGGGGGTGGCATATTCTCACCCCCTCACGGTCCCATCCGAGTACCCCGATGCGCAGCGAGCCCGCCCGCCCGACGAAGATCCGTATCAGAATGGGAGTCCCGGGGCTCGTGGCGGTGCTCTGCGTCACCACCGCGTCGGCCGCCCCGGTCCCGCCCCCGGAGTCGGTTACGCTCCCGGGGCTGGGCCTCCAGATCCGCGGCGACGCGACGGCGGTGGACCTGACGTGCAAGGGCGTTACGGACGCGGACGTGGAACGACTGGTCCAGCTCAGGAGGCTCGTCTCGCTCACGCTCGACGGCACGCGGGTTACGGACGCGGGGGCGAAGGACCTGGCCCGCCTCACCAACCTCAAGTCGCTCTCACTGTCCTCCGCACTCCGGCTCACGGACGCCGGTGTCGCGGAACTGGCCGGCCTCGCCGCGCTCGAAACACTCGACCTCAGCAACACCCACGTGACCGACGCGGGCTTGAAGAGTCTGACCGGTCTCAAGAACCTCCGCACGCTCGTCCTCAACGACACCGCCGTAACGGACGCCGGGGTCAAAGAGGTGGCGCGGATCCGCTCGCTCACGGCCCTCCACCTTCTCAACACCGAGGTCGGGGACGCCGGGGTGAGGGAACTGGCGGCCCTGCCCGGCCTCGTGGAACTCGAACTGGGCGACACACGGGTGACGGAAGCGGGGGTGAGGGAGGTCGCGAAGTTCAAGTCGCTGAGGTCGCTGAACCTGTGGGGCACCCCGTTCGGCGACACGGGGGCCAAGGAGCTCGCCAAGCTGGCCTCGTTGACCGCACTGGACGCCCGCGGCACCCACGTGTCGGACGCCGGCGCGGGGGACCTCGCCAAGCTGGCGAAGTTGACGACACTGAACTTGAGCCGCACGCCGGTCGGGGACGCCGGGGCGAAGGCGTTGGCCGGCCTCCCGAACCTCACCGAGCTGTCACTCTCCGAAACGCAGGTGACGGACGCCGGGCTGGGCGACCTGGCGAGCGCCAAGTCGCTCCGGGTGCTCGACCTGTCCGCCACCCGGGTGTCGGTCGCGGGGGTCCGGGGGCTCGCGAACCTGACCAACCTCACCACGCTGAACCTCGCCGGCACGCAGGTGGGCGACGCCGGCGCGAAGGAACTCGCGAAACTCACGAAGCTGTCGGACCTGGACCTCGGCTTCACGAAGGTCTCCGACGCCGGGGCGAAGGAGCTCGCGAAACTCGGCGGCCTCACCGCGTTGTCCCTCTCCCGGACGGAGGTGTCGGACGACGGCCTCGGGGAACTGGCGCGGCTGAGAAACCTCGGGGCGCTCGGCCTCGCCGAGACCCGGGTGACGGACGCGGGGGTGAAGGACCTCGCACGGCTCGCGGCCCTGACAACCCTCGACCTCGGCGGGACCAGTGTGACGGACGACGGAGCTGCGGACCTCGTCAAGCTCGCGGCCCTCCGGTCCCTCAGCCTGCGGGACACCAGGGTCCGGGACACGGGCGCGGCGGCCCTCGGCCGCCTGGCGAACCTCACCGCGCTGGACCTGTCCGGGAACCAGGTGACGGACGACGGAGCGAAGGGCCTCGGGCGGCTCACGACCCTCACGCGGCTGAACCTCCGGAACACGTTCGTGGGGGACGCGGGGGCGAGGGCCATCGGGGGCCTCACCAACCTGACCGCCCTCGACCTGTTCAACACGCGGGTGACGGACCGGGGCGTGCGGGAGTTGGCCCGGCTCCCGCACCTCGGTGACCTGCACCTCGGGGAGACGCGGGTGACCGACCGCGCGGTGATCGACCTGGCCCGGATGCCGAGCCTCCACACCGTGGTGCTTACGAACACCCGGGTCACGGCCCACGGGGTGCGGATGCTCGAGGCCGCGGTCCCGAAGACGGTGAACGTCGGCGGGCCGGTGGGAGAGCGGTGACACCCCCCACGGCCCCAGGCGGCGAGAAAAAAACTGCCCGGCGGCCCGTAACGCGACGCCCGCCCGCGACAACAGACCTTCGGACTGATCGGGTGCGCGAACCCCGTGACCCCGCAGACCCAGGAGACCGTACATGGCCGGGCGCACCCTCCCCACGGGCCTGACCGCACTGGCCGTGGCGTACATCGCTGCCACAGGGGGCGCGGCGCGGGCCGCCGACAAGCCCCCGGCCCCGACGCACGCGGACGTCAAGTACGGCCCGCACCCCCGGCAGGTGCTCCACTTCTGGAAGGCCAAGGCGGACGCCCCGACCCCGGTCGTGGTCTTCTTCCACGGCGGGTCGTGGATGAAGGGGGACCGCATGGAGGTCGACCGCCGCGGGCTCCTCGCGCTGCTCGACGACGGCGTGTCGGTGGTCTCCGTCGAGTACCGGCTGATCTCCGACGCCCGTCGAGCGGACGTCGAGCCGCCGGTCCAGTGGCCGCTGGAGGACGCCGCCCGGTCCGTCCAGTTCGTCCGCAGCCGGGCCAAGGACTGGGGCCTCGACCGCTCGCGCGTGGGGGTGTCGGGCGTGTCCGCCGGGGCGTGCTCGGCCCTGTGGGTCGCCCTCCGCGACGACCTGGCCGACCCGGCCTCCGCCGACCCGGTCGCCCGCGAGTCGACCCGGGTGGCGTGCGCCGCGGTGTTCGACGCCCAGACGACGCTTGACCCCCAACTGACCCGAGCGTGGATCCCCAACGCGACCTACGGCCCGCACGCGTTCGGCCGGTTCGGGGGCGACCCGAAGGGCGCGTTCGAGGGGTTCCTCAAGGCCCGCGACGAACTCCTCCCGGCCATCAAGCGGTACTCGCCGCTAGAGTGGGCGGGCGCGGGCGACCCGCCGGTGTTCTGCGCGTACGCCACCCGGATCCGGCCCGCGGGCGAGGCCCAGCGGGACCCCACGCACTCGCCGGTGTTCGGGGTGAAGTTGAAGGAGAAACTCGACGCGGTTAAGGTGCCGTGCGAGGTCCGGTACCCGGGCGGGCCGGGCACCGGGCACGCGTCCGCACGGGACTTCCTGAAGGCGGTGCTGACGGCCACGGCGGCACCGAAGTAGGGCCGGCCGCGACGCGGCCAGCAGGACGCCCGCCGGGCGGAGGGAGTGGCCGATGAGTCCGGAGCCCGACGTGCAGTGGTTCCTGGAGCAGGTGCGGCGCGAGCAATCCCGCCTCCGCGCCTGCGTGCGGGCCATGGGCGTCCGCGCCGACGCGGTCGACGACCTGGCCCAGGACGCCCTGCTGGTCGCGTTCGAGAAGCGGGCCACGTTCGACCCGGCGGCCGGAGCCGACTTCGGGGCGTGGCTCCGCGGGATCGCCCGAAAGCTGGTGGCCAACGCACTGCGGAAGGAGGGCCGCCGTCAGCAGTTCCTGGCGAGCCGCGTCAGCGAGTTGCTGCTCCGGGCCGACCCGGAGCGCCGCCACCCGGTCGTCGAGGCCGGCGACGCCGACCGCCTCGACCTCCTCGGCGAGTGCCTGGAGCGGCTGCCCGAGGCGAGTCGGCGGATCGTGCGGATGCGGTACTTCGACGAGAACCCGCCCGGGGCGATCGCGGGCCGCCTCAACCGGAGCTCGAACGACGTCCGCCAGGCCCTGTTCCGCATCCGCCAGGCCCTGCTCAAGTGCGTCGAGGGGCGCCTGGCGGGGGGGAACCGCGTGAGCCCGCCATGACTGTCCCGCCCCCCCTGACCGCCCTCGAAGCCGCACTCGCGCGGTACCTGGACGGCGAACCCGAGCCCGGCGACGCGGACGCGATCGCCCGCGCTCTGGAGGGCGCGCCCGACCCGGCCCGCGAGCTGTCGGGGCTCCTCGCGCTCGACGACCTGCTCCGCCAGGAGGCCGAACCCCGCCGCGAGGCGTTCGTCGAGGCGTTCGAGGCCCGCGTCCGGGCCGAGGGGACCGGCGACGCGTTCGTCCGCCGCGTGGGGGCGGCCCTCGCGACGCCCGGCCCGACGCGCCCGCGGCCGGCGCGGTGGGTGCCGTGGGCGGTCGCCCTGGCGGCGTGCCTCGTCGCGGTCCTGGGGTGGTGGCCCACGGCGCCGGGGCCCCGCCCCGCGCCGCCGGGGGCCGAGCCCGAGGCCCGCCCGCCGGCGGACGGGCCGCTGGCGGCCCTGGTGAACGGCGCCGGCGTGCGGTTCGCCGACCGGCGCGGCCCGACCGGGTCGGGCTTCGGGCCCGGGCGGTACGACCTGGTCGAGGGCACCGCCCACCTCCGGTTCCGGGGCGGGGCGGACGTGGTGGTCGCCGCCCCCGCGGCGTTCGTCGTCGAGGACGGGCCGCGCCTCCGACTGGAGGGCGGGGCGCTGCGGGCGGTCGTCCCGGAGGCCGCCCGGGGCTTCGTCGTCGCCGCGCCCGGGGTCCGCTTCCGCGACACGGGGGCCGAGTTCGGGGCCGCGGTCGACGCCGGCGGCGCCTGTGAATTGCACGTGTTCGAGGGGCCGGTCGAGGTGCTTCCGGACGACGCGCCTGCCCCCGCCGCGACGGTGGCGGCGGGCGAGGCGGTGCGCATCACCGCCGGCACCACCCGCCCGATCGGCCCGGCCCGCCCGGACGCGTTCCCGACCGCCGCGGGCGTCTCGTTCGGCCGGTGGGAGGCGTGGCGGGAGGAGTTCCGCCGCGACCCCGACCTGGTGCTCTACTACCCGTTCGTCCCCGACCCCGCCGACCCGGCGAGGCTCGTTGACGCCGCAGCGGGGGGCGCGGGCATCACCGGGCGGGTGGAGCGGGCCGCGTGGGTCGCCGGTCGGTGGCCCGGGAAGCGGGCCCTCCAGTTCGAGAACCCCGGCGACGGGGTGGCGCTGACCGTCCCCGGCGAGTACGACCAGCTCACCCTGGCCGCCTGGCTCAAGATCGACCGGAGCGATGCCGTCGTCAGCGCGGTGCTCGACTCGGACGGCTGGCACCCGGGGGCGGTCCACTGGCAGTTCGACCGCCGGCGCACCCTGGCCCCCACGGCGCTGTTCTCGGCGCCGCGGCGGAGCGTGGTGTGGTCCGGGTACACCCTGCCGGTCGGGCGGTGGGCCCACTGGGCCGTCACCATGGACCGCCGGAGCGGGCGGTTGCTCCACTACGTCGACGGCGTTCTGGCGTGCGAGACGCGGGTCGCGCCGGGCACGACCCTCATCCGTCCCGGGGCGTGCCACCTGGGGCGGTGGGTCGCCGCCCCCCACCCGCCCGAGGACCGCGGGTTCCGCGGCCGGATCGACGAACTGGCCGTGTGGCGGGCCGCCCTGCCCCCGGGCCGCGTCGCCGAACTCGCGGCGGCGGGCCGGCCGGTCGAGCCCGTGGAGGCCCCGCCGCGGGCCCCGTGACCGGGCCGCCGCTGCGCCTCGATTTCCCGCGGCGGTGGGCGCCCGCTCGTCGGAGGCGCCGCCGCACGCGACCCCAGGCCTCACTGGAACTGGACCATGTGCTGGTTCGCGACCCTCGCCCTCCTCCTGGCCGTCCCGCGGTTCGGCCCCGCGCCGGAGGGCGCGGGCGGCGCCACCACGCCGCCCGTCTTCGACGAGACGCCGGCGACCGCCACCGTGGACAACGGCCGGGTGCGGTTGACGTTCGACAAGGCCAAGGGGGTGCTCCGGTCCCTCGTCTACCGCGAGCGGGAACTGCTCGGACCGGGCGGCGGGTACGCGCAGATCGCGTACACGAGCCGCCGCGACCCGTCGCTGGTCGCGTGGAAGTTCCGACTGGTCCGGAAGGGTCCCGATCTGGTCGAGGTCGCCTTCGAGAACGCCGACCCGCGGTGCCCGTTCGACTTCGCGGTCCACCACGTGGTGCGAGCGAACGAGCCCGGGTTCCACACCTACCTGACGTTCGGGCACGACGCGGCCCGGAGCCCCGGCGTGTTCAAGTTGGCCCAGTACAACTGGTGCCTCCGGGTCGACCCGGCCCTGTTCACCACGGCCGCGGTGGACGACCGCCGCATCACGCCGTTCCCCAAGGCAGCCGACCTGACCCCCGACCGCACGGTGATGGACGCCACCTACCGGCTGCCCGACGGCACCCACTACTCCAAGTACTTCTTCTCGGCGGAGATGGACGAGAGGCACACCGTCCACGGCGCGATGAGCGAGAAGCTCGGGGTGTGGGTCGTCATGCCCGGGCACGAGCACCTCAACGGAGGGCCGGAGCACCAGGAGCTCACGGTGCACCAGGGCGGGGCTTCGCAGGTGCTGCTGGCCCACGCCACCGCCGCCCACTACGGCGCGGGGGTCCTCACGAGCGACTCCAAGGCGGGGTCCTGGAGCAAGGCGTCGGTGCCGACGTTCACCTACGTGAACGAGGGGCGGGACCAGGCGGCGCTGTGGGCGGACGCTAAGGCCCGGGCCGCGGCCGAGGTGGCGCGGTGGCCGAACCCGTGGCTCGACGACGCCCGGTTCCAACTGAAACGGGGCACGGTGACCGGCCGGCTCGCGTTCGACGGCGGCGCCCCGGCCGCCGGGGCGCGGCTCGTCCTCGCCGACCACGAGGACGCCGAACCGCCCCTCGCGTGGCAGCAGCAGTGGCGGGGCTACCGCTTCTGCGGGTGGGCCGACCGGGACGGGCGGTTCGCGCTCCCCAAGGTGCGGCCCGGCCGGTACGACCTGTACGCCTGGACGCCGGGGGAGTTCGGCCAGTTCGTCAAGCGGGACGTCCGCATCACCCCCGAGGGGACGGCCGCCCTCGGCGAGCTGACCTGGGACCGGCCCCGCGGGCGCGATCTGCTCTGGCAGATCGGGACGCCGGACCGCTCGGCGGCCGAGTTCGGGTTCGCCGAGGACTTCCGCCGCTGGGGGCTCTGGGACGCGATCGCCGCCGCCCACCCGAACGGGGCGACCTTCGTCGCCGGGAAGAGCCGCGACCGGGACTGGCCGTTCCAAATGGCCGTCTCGCAGAACCGGGACCTGTCGTGGCACGCCCCGGCGTGGCGGGTCGAGTTCGACGTCCCGGCCGCCCGCACGGGGACGGCCGTACTGACCCTCGGGGTCGCCGCGTACGAGGGAAAGGCGGGGCCGCAGCTCCGAGTTTCGCTCAACGGTGCGGCGGTGGGCGCCGTCGACGACCTGGTGGTCAGCGGTGCGGCGCACCGGAGCGGGGTCCACGCCGGGTACCAGGAGCGCCGGGTCGCGTTCGACGCCGCCAAGTTGAAGGCCGGCCGCAACGTCCTCACGTTCGAGATGCCGCCGCCCGCCCGCGCCGCGGAGAAGCGGCTCGGGGCCCCGGCGGCCGCCCTGCTGTGGGACTGCCTGCGGTTGGAGGTCGACCGCGCCGCGGCCAAGTAGAGCGCGGCGGGGGCCGCCCGCCGCGCGAACGCACCGAGGACTTCCGGCCGGTGCGCCTCACCGTCCGGAAGCAGCTCGGCCGAGCGCGCGGAGGCTCCCAGCCCCGTCTTAGTCGCCCCTCGCAGTCGGGCTGCGCTGCCAGCCCTTTCACTGCACCCCTTGGACACCCCCGGGCCGGGCCAAGGGCTCTGGATCGATGGCCCGCCGCCGGTCGGATGTCGTTCCGCGTGACGCGTACCTTTCTGTTCCCTTGGAGTGCGCTGATGCCTGTTTTGTCCCGCCGTGAGTTCTTCGCTGTGTCTGGTGCCGCCGTCGCGACGGTGTCCGCCCCGGGCCTCACCTTCGGGGCGGGTGAACCCGCCAAGTTTAAACTCGGCCTGGTGACGTACAACGTCCCGGCAACGTGGGACCTCCCGACGATCCTCAAGGTGTGCCAGGAGGTCGGGATCGCCGCCGTCGAGTGCCGCACCACGCACAAGCACGGGGTCGAGCCCTCGCTCACCGCCGAGCAGCGGACCGCGGTGAAGAAGCAGTTCGCGGACTCCGGCGTGGTGTTCTGGAGCTGCGGCACCGTGTGCGAGTTCCACGCGGCCGATCCCGCCGTCGTGAAGAAGAACATCGAGGACTGCAAGCAGTTCATCGGGCTGGTGAGGGACCTGGGCGGGAAGGGCATCAAGGTCCGCCCGAACGGCGTCCCCAAGGGTGCCGACCCGCAGAAGACGTTCGAGCAGATCGGCACCGCGCTGGACGAGTGCGGGAGGGCCGCGGCCGACGCGGGCGTCGAGATCTGGGTCGAGGTCCACGGGCCCGTCACCCAGGTGCCCAAGAACATGAGGGCGATCATGGACGCCTGCCCGTCGAAGGCGGTCGGGGTGAACTGGAACTCGAACCCGACGGACGTCGAGAACAAGTCAGTGAAGGCCGCGTTCGAGCTGCTCAAGGACCGGATCGTCGCGTGCCACATCAACGACCTGGAGAACGACGCCAAGGGCACGTACCCGTACCACGAGCTGTTCGGGCTCCTCAAGGGCATCGGGTACGACCGGTACACCATGTGCGAGGTGGGCAAGACGTACCCCGTCGCCGAGGGCACCGAGTACCTCAAGAAGTACAAGGAGTTGTGGGCCAAACTGATCAGCGGCTAGCGAACGTGTCCCGCGCCCACGACGGTGACTGCGAGCCCCGGGAAAAGTCGCATCCGGAGGACGCCGAAGCAACCGCTTTGAAGGCCCGCCTCCGAGAAGCAGTCTGTGGCATCTGTGAGTTGCGAAACAGACTCTCGCGCCGGCTCGTTGCGCGTTGGCCCGCCGGCGGATACACTCACTCCCTCGTGTCCCAACTTCTTCCGCGTCCGGGGCCCGCCCGTGCTCGTGGAGTCACTGGCCGAGTGGTGGCGCACGGTCCCCGTTGGCGCCGAGTTCGTCACGCCCCCGGGGCCGTGCGGGGGCCTGTTCGCCCGCGGGTCCGCCGGCGGGCTCGTGTGCAGAAGGGTCGAGGACGCGAACTACACCGCCGAGATCGGGCTGCCCGTGTCCGACCGGTTCGGGGCGGTCGAGTTCGTGGCGCACGGCGTGGTCGTCGTCCCGCTGGCCGAGTTGGTCGCGTGGGAGCGGCGGGGGTGACGGCCCGTGCGGATGGGGCGACGGGGCGCGGCCGAACCCCGT
Organism: Gemmata sp.; assembly: GCF_051859125.1. Lineage (NCBI taxonomy): Bacteria > Pseudomonadati > Planctomycetota > Planctomycetia > Gemmatales > Gemmataceae > Gemmata > Gemmata sp. Next base: position 30,158 of record NZ_JBHYGG010000201.1, on the reverse strand, counting down.
GAAGTGCGAGTGCCGCAAGTGCCGCGAGTGCGGTGCGACAACCCGGCGGTGCCGGAGACGCTCCACGTCGGGACCCCATCCTTGCGAGGATGGACCGGCAGACGGCCGCCCACCTGGAGTTGAAGGGCGAGGTCGGGAAGATCGACTCGGGGGCGGTGGACTGGAAGTCCAAGGTGGTCGACGTGGCGTTGAAGATCCTCGCGGCGATCCTGACGCTCCTTTTGATGGCGGGCGTCGGGGTCGCGCTCGACGTGCTCATCGCCCTGATGGGGTTCCCGTTCGGCCTGGGCTGACCGTTGACACGGGCCGCCGCGGGGGTAGGATTCAACCGGAGCCCCTGGCCCGGTCCGGCCGTACGAGCGACGGACGGGACGGGATCAGGGCTCCTGTTCTGGGGTGTGGAGCAGCCCGGTTAGCTCGCCAGGCTCATAACCTGGAGGTCGCAAGTTCGAATCTTGCCGCCCCGACTCGTTCCGACAACGACAGCAGCCGCGGGGTTGAGCCCCGCGGCTGTTTCGTTGGGTGGACTAATTTCGGTCCACCGCCCGCGGATTCGTCCACCCCATACCCCGCCAGCCGGCTCGCGCGGACGTCAGTGATGCACGCGGCGGTTCGGACCACCGCCGGCGGCCTCGTCGGCCAGCTCCTCCACCTGCCGGTCGAAGCACTCCGGGCACACCCCGTGGGTGAACCGCACGTCCACGAGGTCGCGGACGAACTCCTCCACCCCCCGCCAGTACCCCGGCTCGTCGCGCACCTTCTTGCACCACGCGCAGATGGGCAGCAGGGCCTCGAGGCGGGCCACCGACCCCGCCCCCGCCGCCAGCAGCACCTCCCTGACCCGCCCCGCGTTCTCCACCTCCGCCGGCCGCCACGGCGCGGAGCACCCGCGGACGGTCTCCTGCCAGGCCGCGAACGACCGCCGCGGGGACGCGCGGCCGCCCGCGTCGGGCCTGGCGTGCGGGTCCCCGCCCCAGGTCACTGCCCGGAGCAACTCGGGCCGGAACCACAGGACGTACTCGTCGGCCTCCCGCGACACCTCCAGCGCCAGGAGCCCGCTGGCCACGCCGGCGAACTCCCTCGCGGGGGCGTGGACCCCGCCCAGCCGGTCCGTCGCGACGAGCGGGGCGGCCGCGGCCCGCACCCACCCGACCAGCCCGGGGATCGCGCCCGCGGGCGGGGTCCGGCCGATCAGCACCTCCCGCCCCGCCCGCCACACCACGGCCCCGGCGGCCCCGACGAGGGCGAGCAGGTCGGTCGCGTCGTTCGCGAGGGCGGCGATGGGCGGCGCCGTGACCCGTGCCCTCGCCTCGACGCGCTTCAGCGCGGCCGCGAGGGCCGCCAGGTGGGCCCGGTCCTCGGCGTCGGCGAGGTGGGCCAGGCTGCCGGACGCCACCCGGGCCAGCAGGTCGCACGCCTCGCGCTCCGCCGGCCCGGGGCGCCGCGGGGTCGCGTGGTGGCAGGCGATCAGGCCCCAGAGCCGCCCGCCGACGACCAGGGACGCGGTGAGCGACGCCCGCACCCCCATGTTGCGCATGTACTCCCGGTGCACCGGGGCCACGGCCCGCAACAGGCACCGACCGAGGTCCAGGGGCAGCCCCGTGCGGCCGTCCCGGTCGGGGGCCACCGGGACCGGCTCGGCGGCCGCGTCCGGGATGACCCGGACCCGGTTGGCCAGGAACAGGGCCCGGGTCCGGGCGGGGATGTCGGACGCCGGGTAGTGGAGGCCGAGGAACGGCTCCAGATCCGCGTGCCGCTCCTCGCCGACGACCTCGCCGTTCCAGTCGGCGTCGAACCGGTACACCATCACCCGGTCGTAGCCGGTCAGCGCCCGGACGTGGCGCGCGGCGGCGGCGCAGAACTCCGCGGTGGTCGCGGCGGCGGCCAGGTGCTCGACCGCCGCGCGGACGGCCGACAGCCAGGCGACCGGGGACGCGGGGTGCTCGTCGGCCGGCTCCAACTCGACGAACACCAGCGCGCCGAGGGCGTGGGCGACCCCGTGCCACGGGCGCGGGCCGGCGGCACGGGGCGACACGGGAATCGGACGCGGGGTCACGAGTCCGTCGCCAGCGAGGGCGGCCCTGAGGGCCTCCTCCGCGGCCGGCCCGAGCAGGTCGGCGGCGGTCGCCCCGATCGGGCTCGGGGCGTCGGGGCCGAGCGCCTCGTTGCTGTTGGCGCTCGCGTGCCGCACCACCAGGGACGTCGGGTCCATTGCCAGGAGGACGCCGAACGGTTGGACGGCCCCCGGGGCGTGAACCGGCTCGTCCTCACAGGTTGTGGGGGCCGGTGAAAGAGGTGTGGCTTCGCTCACGGGTCACATCCTTCCGAGCGGCCGGAAACGACCGCTCCGCGTGCCGAACCGACCCCGGCCCCGCCACCGAGTTGGGGCGTACCGGGGCGGGCCGCCCCCAGGGCCAGCGCCGCGAGGGGCGGGCCGGGTCCAGGTCGACGCCACCCGTCGGGCACCGCATGGTGCTACTGGTGTGGGCCGGGTTGGTGGCGGGGGCAGGCCGTCGGCCGGGGGCCGACGCATCACGCCTCCCGCCAGTGCATTGGGTTCCGCTTACTCGTGTTCCGGACCCGGGCCACGAGCGGCCGGTGCCCGAGCGCCCGGGCCGCGGTGACGGCCTCGGCCAGGGTCGCGTAGTTCCCGAAGGTGACCCGGTCCCCGCCCGCGTACTCGAGCACGTAGTACAGGACGGCCGCCCCCTCGGGGCGGCCCTTCGGCACCGGTTCCACGTAGACGTCCGGCACCACCCGTCTCCTCGCGGACAGCATCGCCCGCAGAACGGGGCGCACCGCTCCGCGCGTGGGGAACTGCGCGACCCGGGTCACGCCCCGCTCGGCGCACGCCCCGGCCCGGGGCGGCGCGAAGCCAGTTCCACCACGGCCAACACGGGTGCCGCGGGGCACCCGCGCCGGACCTCAAGGGTTGCCGAGGCGCTTCGCCCCGATCGGGTTCGGTGCCGGTGGGGACGGGACGCGGACGTCGGTGCGGCACGCGGGGCACGTCATCTCGTAGCAGGCCCGGACCAGCGGCCGCCCGTCCGGGCCGCAGCGGACCGTCGCAGCGAACGTGGCCACGGACGTTCGGAACGTGAACTCGTGCCCGCACTGCGGGCACTGGGCGGCTGTCGTCACGGGGCACCGGCGGAAGGGCGAGAGGGGATGCCCTTCACGCTACTCCCGAGCGGGCGGCGTGCCAAGGCCCGGATGCGTGGTTTACCACATAATCAGCGGCCGCTGGGCCGGTGTCGGAATTCCGGTTTCGGCCGTGATTCTTGAGACCGATGTCGAGGTGGCGGCCGCACCGGACCCTCACGGCGGGGCACTTCCCGGCCCCGGTCGTTGCCGGTCACTTGCCGCCCGCGCCCAGCTCGTAGTGCCGGCGGACGTCCCCCGCGGTGAGCGGGCGGTCGTAGACGGCCAACTCGTCGATCCGCCCCACGAACGCCCGCTCCTGGTCGATCCCCGGCTGGGCCCCGCGCTTGAGCCGCCCGACCATCAGCCGGCACGGGGTCGTTTCGTCCCCCGGGTCGGCGGAGGAGGTCCCGGCGAGTTCCCCGTTCACGTACAGCTCGAGCCGGTCCGGCAGCCGACACGCGACCAGGTGGTTCCAGCGGAAGGGGACGTACCTCTCCCGCGAGAACACGTTCACCCCGCCGCCGTGGGCCGGCGGCCAGCGGTCCAGGTACCGGGCGACGCACGCGTCGTGGGCCAGGTGGTGGCCCCGCCCCGACAGCTCCAGCAGGAAGACGTGCTTCTGGACCGGTTCGTCCGCCCGCGAGCTGAGGGCGACCACCGTTTGCATGCTCACCTCCTCCGGCAGCACCCACGCCTCGACCGCGTACCCGGTCCCCCGGGGCGGGGCCCACGACCCGTCCGCGACGAGGTACTGCTCGGCCCGCGCCGGCGCGAACGCGGCGGACCGGTTCACCCCGGCCACCCCCGCCAGCCGCACGGCCCCGGTCGCCCGGAGCGGGGGCCGGCCGGCGACCTCGTTGCGGACGGCCCGGTCCGCCATGTCCTCGAACCGCCAGTACCCCCACGGCTTCAGCCCGAGCACCTCGTCCGCGTAGCCCCGGTCGAGGAGGAGCGTCGGGGCGGTCAGCACCGGGGCCGGGAGGTACGCCCCGGGGGCGGCGGCGAGGTTGCCGATGCGGGCGGCGCCCGGCTCCACCACCACCGCCCGCTGCCCCTCCACCAGTTCGCTCCGAAGGGTGCGGCCGTCCGCGCCGAGGACCGACACCTCGGCCCTGCCGTCGAACACCATAACCTCGGACCGGCCGTCGGCCCCGACGTTCACGCCGTACTCGGTGCCCGCCTCCGAGACCATAGCGCAGGGGGTCCGGACGACGAAGCTGGCGGCCGCCGCCGGCACCCGGGCCCGGACCCTCCCCCGCTGGCAGGTGATGCCGTCCGACAACGAGAGGTCGAGGCTCGCCGGCCCCTCGACCGAGAGCATCACCCCGCTGTAGAGGGTCATCGTGACGTGCCCGGAGCGGAGCCGGAACGGGCCGGCCGGTAGCGGCCTCCCCTCTGCCGGGACCGGGCCGGCGCCCGCCTCCAGCTCGACCCCCTCGACCTTCACGACGACGGCGACGTTGGCCGGGGCGGCCCTGCCGGCTGGGGCGGGCCGCGGGCCGTCGCGGAGGAACAGCCACACCGGCGCCGCGGCCGCCAGCACGCCCGCCGCCAGGGCCGCCCACCGCCACCGGCCGGCCGCCCTCGTGCGCGGCACCGGCTCCGCACGGAGCCGGTCGAGCACCCGGTCCTCCAGCGGGACCGGGTCCGCCGGCCCGGCCGCCCCCCAGCCGAGCTCGTCCGCCAGGGCAAGCCACCGGGGTTCCGCGGCCTGCACGGCACCGATCATCCCGAGCAGGCGGACCTCCTCGATGAACGCCCGCCGGAACTCCGCGTCGGCCCCGAGCCGGGCCAGGAGTGCCCCCCGCCGGGCCTCGTCGATCCCCTCGCCCGCCCAGGCGAGCAGGAGGTCTTGCAGGTCCGGGTCCATCACCCCGTCTCCTTCTGCATGCACGCCCGGAGGAGCTGGTTCGCCCGGTAGTGGAGGTTGTAGACCGCGCCCACGGTGGTCGCGAGCGACTCGGCGAGGGCCGCCGGCTTGTCCCCGCCGAGGCCGGCGCGCACCACCTGCTTCAACTTGTCCGGCAGGCGGTTGATGCACCGCAGCAGGGACTCGATTGCGTCCGCCCGGTCGGCCGCCGCGGAGCGGTCGAGGTCCTCCCCGACGACCCGGGCGACCTCCTCCTGGAACGCGGACAGCGCCCGGTTCCGGCGGGCCGTCCGCCGCCAGTGGACCGACAGCGTGTTCCGCGCGATCCCGCGGAGCCAGGCCCCAAAGTCGTCCCCGCGGCGGAACGTCGGGAGGCCGCGGAAGGCACCGAGGAACACCTCCTGGGCCAGGTCGTCCACGTCGTGCATGTTGTGGGTCTGGCTGGCGAGGTAGCTCCGCACCGGAAGGCTGTACGCCCGGACGACGTGCCAGAAGGCGTCCCGGTTGCCGCCCGCGACCTCGTCCAGCACGGTCGCGAGTACCACGGGGTCCAACATCGAGAACCGCTCCAGCCCCCGGCGTACTGACCTATTGACCGGCCGAGGGGGAATCTCACAGCCGGTCCGGCGGATTCGCCGCCACGGGGCGCCGCGGTCACAACCCGGGCGGACCACCGTGTGGTCGGTCGCGGCCCGAAACAGTGCGGCGGGCCGCACCCGGCGGGTGGTGCCACAAGCGGCCCCACACAGCTCCACGGTGAGAACGCCGTTCTACCCGGCTCCCGGCTGAGACGCAACCGGGGCCACCGCCCGGTTGGCGAAATCTCGCGGGCCGGCCGAGAAAGTTGTGTGAGAACCGACGGGCACCGGACAACAGGTCGGCGGAGCGGGACGCAACCCACCCTCAGCTCGAACCGGTCCGATTCCTGCTCCTCGCGCCCGGTAACCCAGGAGTGACCACGATGGGCCAGCCTCTCCCCCGGCCGCGCCGAGCCGCCGCGTTCACGCTGATCGAGTTGCTCGTCGTCATCGCGATCATCGCCATCCTCATCGGCCTGCTCCTGCCGGCCGTGCAGAAGGTGCGGGAGGCGGCCGCCCGGATGAAGGGGACGAACAACCTCAAGCAGCTCGCCCTCGGGTGCCACTCGTACCACGACTCGGTCGGGCGGCTGCCGTACAACGGCCTGCGGACCTACGCCGACGCGACCAACAACGCGGGGTGCTGGGCGTACTCCGTCCTGCCCCAACTGGAGCAGACCGCGTTCTACACCGCGACCACGCAGGCCACCCCGCTCGTGCAGCCGATTCAAGTGTTCATCTGCCCGGCCCGTTCGCGGTCCGGAACGACCGGGGCCGGCACCGCGAGCGTCGGCCCGCGGACCGACTACGCCCTGAACGTCGCCATCAACGACCCGTCGGGCATCGGCCACCTGCTCGCCGACGCCAAGGTACGGCTGGAGCGGATCGCCGACGGCACCTCGAACACGATCCTGGTCGGCCAGAAGGCACTCCGGCGGGGCGACTACGAGGCCACGACCGGGTACACCGGGTACGACGGGAGCATCCTCATGGGCGGGTACGGGAGCACCGCCCGGGGCCGCAACGCGGGGCTGGTCCAGGACAAGGACGGCACCGGGTACCCGGACCTGAGCACGTTCGGCTCGCCCTTCCCCGGCGGGGCGCTGATCGGGTTCGCCGACGGGTCGGTGCGGTCGGTGTCGTACTCGAACGCCACGACCGCCAGCATGATCGCGCCGGCCGACGGGGGCACCGTCACCATCGACTGACCCGAACCCGGCCGCCCCTCCCCCGATCGGAGCCGATCCCATGCCCGTGTCCCTGCCGCGCCGCCTCCTCGTCCTGTCCGCCGTGTCCGGCCTCCTCCTGGTCCCGTTCGTCGCGGGGTGCGGCAACCGGGGCACCTCCGGCCCGGTCCTCAGGGGCGTGGTACTCAAGGACGGGGAGCCCTACCGGGCGAAGGAGCTGGGCGGGGAGTTCGGCCTGTCGTTCGTGGCCGTCCAGCCCGGCGGCAAGCCGGGGGCGGTGTACCTGGCGGAGGCCCCGGACCCGGCGACGGGGGCGTTCGAGGTGACCGGGCCGACCGGCAGCGGCATCCCGCCGGGGAAGTACAAGATTCGGGTGAAGCACGTCACCGCGGGGGGAAAGTCGCTCCTCCCGGACGAACTCGGGACGGACGCCACCTCGCTCGAAATAACGGTCACCGACGCGCCCGCCCCGCTCACAATCGACCTCGGCAAGAGCCCGTCGGTGGCGTCGCAGTGAGCCGGCACCCCGCTGGCCCGCACCGCGGGGCGCCGCCGGTCCGTGTCGTCGACCGGGTCGGCGAGGCACGCGACCCAGAGTGCGAGTGCGTCGGTCATGGGTGTGATTCGGATCCTCCGCACACCGCGTCGTCAAATGACTGGTCGCGACCGACGAATCGACACTGCACGCGCCGGCACACGATCTCGCCCACCAGATTGGTCTCACGTTCGCGGGCGGACGCGCGCCCGCTCCTCGACCTGCAATCGGAGCGGCAGGTAGACCTCCACCTTCTCGTCGGAGTGCTCGATCGAGAGCACGAGTGCGTACCGCTGCGGACTCGTGCTGTATTCCGTTCCGAAGCGCGGTTTGCAGCCGACGAGGACGTGCCAGGTGCCGCGGGCGGCCTCGTGATCGTCGAAGCACTCGAAACTCGTCCGCGCATTGCTGCAACACTCCACGGACTGGACCGTTGACCACTCGTACAGCTGCGACTCGAACCGCGACGCCCGCTCCGGCAACTTGACCGCGCTCGCGTCCCCGCCGGCCTCCGACAGCGCTCGCCGGATCTGCTCGGTGCTCACACCACGGTACAGCTGGATCGTCAGCGACCTACTCAGGTATTCCAAACGCGTCCCACGAACCGGCGGGTCGTGTGCCACCGTTGCCCGGATCAGCCGGACCCCCCGCCCGCTCACGAAGGCGGGCGGAATGGTGAAGTGGTAGAGGTGGAAGTGTCGCTCCGCGACGCGGTCCTCGGCGAACATGACCGCGCGGTGGTTGTCGGAGTAACAGGCCCGGTACGGGTCCGGCATGCCGTACCCCACCGCCCTGAGCCGACGCCGGTTAGCCTGCGCCTCCGTGAGATCACCCCCGAGCCACTCCTCGGCCGCCTTGGGCACCCGGGCCGAGTTGACCGCGAGTGCCCGGATCAGGTTGGCCGAGGGAGAAGCATTGAGGAGGCGTCGCATCCGTTCCTCGACCAGCGAGCAGACGTGCGTGACAAACGGGGCGGCCACGCTCGTGCCGTTCGCTGTGGTCAACCAGCGGGACGTGAAATCGTGGTTCAGCGACGGCTCCCCGAGCTCGGGGTGCTTGTCGTGCCACGCGCCGTTCGACATCAGCGACAGGTTGCCACCGAACCAGACGAGCTCCGGTTTCACCGCGCGGGCGGGGCCGGCCCCGTTAGGGGCCAGTGTGCCGGTCCGCGTAATGGGTGCCGGGCAGTCGGCCGGCGAGGCGACCATGTCGCCCCATTCGGTGTCCGGGGTAGTGAACGAGCCACGGCGACTGACCGCCCCAACTGTGAGCGCCGTCATCGCACTCGCCGGGTCGATCAGGGCGTGCTCGTCGGAGAAGAGCTGCTCCCGGACGGCCGCCCGGAATTCGTCCCGGCCCGGCACAGTGGGGACGTTCGGGCACCCCACGTTGCCGGCCGAGACAACGACCACGATGTCCAACTCTCTTGCGAGTTCGTCGAGGAGCAGTGCCCAGGGGAGCTGGTGCCCCCTCCCGAGGCAGAGGGCGGCATTGCCGATCGAGAGGTTGAACACCCGGCACTTGCGGTCGGGGTCCAGGGCGAACCGCCGGACGGCGTCTTCGATCTGGCTCTCGGCGCGCTCCCCAGCAGAAAACCCGGGCCGGACGTCTTCCCCGTCGAAGCCGCCCGCGACGCGCCGGAGGACCTTTGCGCTCACCACGCGCACCTTCGGCTCCCACGGGCGGTCGCTCTGCAGGAGGGACGCGATGTCGCCGTAAACGACGATGCCCGCGACGTGCGTCCCGTGGCCGACCTGGTCCGCTGGACCCTCCTCCCCGGATCGAAAGTCCTCCTCGTCTACAACCAGGTCTCGAAGGAGTGGGTGGCCGGCTACGACCCCCGAATCGACGACACACGCGAGCGGCCCATCGGTCGGGATCGCGTGCGGATCGACACGCGCCGGCCGCGTGTCAGCCGACGCGAATCGGAACGGGGCCAACACGGGCGGGAGATCGACGCGCGCCACACGGTCGTAATTGAGGAGGGCATCGAGGGTACGTGCCCCACCCACAACGCGAGCGATGAGGAGCGTCTGCATCACGGGGCGGACGGGGCCAACGATTGTTCCTCCGGCAACCGCGACGAGGTTCCGGAACTGTTCGATAGCCTCCCTAACGAGTTGACTCGACCCGGGGTGCCAGAGGTCCACGTCGACGGGGAACACGGCCGCACTCGGTGCCCCGGTGGTTCGAAGGCGCTCCCCTTGCCGCTCCTCCGGTCCGGGGCGTTCGATGCGGTCAAGGGCGTCGAACAATGTGGCCCGTTGGATCGCGGTCAGAGTTCCCTGATCGTGGGAACCATTTCGACGGTCGCGGAGTTCACCCAAGAACCTGTCGAGGGCGGCCGTGTCAAGGAACTGTACGCTGACGACACTCGTGACGGCGTACGACACCTTCTTGTGTTTCACGATGATCTTGTGCGGCACGTGGCACCCCGCGCTCCCCTTGGCCTCAAACGCCTTGGCGGAGGGGAGGTCTAGGAACCGCAGGAGGTAACGCCGCTCGTCTGGGTTTCCGTCCGAAGCCCGCGCAAGGTCGATTGCGTGGACACCCCACTTCCCCTGGCACCACTGGTTAGTGAAGGCGACTCGATGCCAGTCCTCTTCGAACTCGACAAGCAACTCGTAGTAAGCCGGATCGATGGGTCGGCGATCCTCTCGCTCGTTCACGACAACGCCGAACCGGGTTAACAAGTCTCGCTGCGCGTCCTCAAGGAACCGCATCCTGAGGACGAAGAGCCGGTCCGGAGACACGCCAGGTGGGCGGTTGAGGGTGGTCACATTGACGGTGGCCGCCGCCTCATCGAGAAGTCGATTAGTGTGCCCCAACGGATCCGGGCGGAGGCGCAGCCCCGATCGTCCGGGCTGGCCGGGTTTGAACTGGGGGGCGACCTCGAGTCGGGCGAGGCGGATGTGGTCGAGGTTGTCGCGGGCCATGTTATTCGCGGTCCACTTCCGGCGGGCGGTCGGCCGGCCGGGCGTCCATAGTTTGCCGCCGCACCCCGTGGCGGCCGAGGGCGTACGACCAATCCTCGGCCGCCAGCACCGGCCGGCCGGCGAGCGCGGCCCGCTTGGCGGCGTCGTAGCACACCCGCTCGACCTCGGCGTGACTGCTGCCCACCAACTCGCGGACGATCCCCGCGACGCCCGCCTTCGGGCCGAGCCACGCGGCACACCGCCGGCGGACGAGCGACTCGACTTGGTCGGCCGTCGGCCGCTGGAATCGCATGACCTCGTCGAACCGCCGCCACAACGCCGGGTCGAGCGACTCCTCGAAGTTCGTGGCCGCGATGATGACGGATCGCCCCTCGAAGCGGTCGAGCATTTGGAGGAAGGCGTTTACCACCCGCTTCAGTTCGCCGTGCTCGGTCGCGTCGTCCCGGGAGCGACCGATCGCATCGAACTCATCGAACAGCACGACCCACGTCCCCCGCGACGCGAAGTCGAACACCTTGCGCAGGTTGGCCGCGGTCTCGCCGAGCAAACTGGAGACAACAGAATCGAAGCGGACGTAGAGCAGAGGGCGGGCGAGTGCGGCGGCGACGGCCTCGGCGGTGACGGACTTTCCGCAGCCCGGCGGGCCGCAGAAGAGTAATCGGCTGGCCGGCCGGAGCCCGTTGGCCTCCAAAACATCCCACCCTTGAACCTCCCGGCAAACCGTGCGCAGGGCCTCGACCTGCGGGGGGGCGAGGACCAGGTCGTCGAGCCGATGCCGTGGGGAGAAGACCTCGACGAGGTCGGTGCCCCGCTCCTTGTCCTTGGGGAGGGCGTCGAACCGGTGGTGGGACGTCCCGTTCCGCTCGTTGCGGGCGTCAAGGATGTGTGCCAGTTCGTCCGCAAGCACCGTGTGGTGCTTCTTCCGTTCCTCATCGATCATCTCGTGCGCGGCGGCGACGAAGCCGGGCTGATCACCCAGCCGGAAACTGCGGAACAATCGCTTGATGAGGTCTGAGCGGGCCATGGTTGGGTAGGATCGCGCTCGCGACGACCGACCGTAATGCCGGATCGGTGCGGCGTGGCGTCCTCTCACTCGTGAAGATAACAGGGCGAACGACCCGATGCACACGGTTTACGGGGTGGGAGCAACGGCCGGATGAGAAGAGCATCGGCGAATCGGTACAGTCCTACCGTTCGTCCGGGCTTAGGGCCTCGGGCATTGTCGCACGATGCCCCAATCGCGCGCAGGTCAGATGGGCATCTTACGTTATACCCGGCGTGCCTGGACACGTGAGCCACCCGGTAGCACGCCATCGGTTGCGGTTCATCGCTCGCCTCCGCCATCGCTCAACCCCGTGCGTTTGGTCAGGCCGTACGGCCGGTGAAACGGTCAGGTGGCAGCGCGGACCCTGGCGGCCTCGCGGCGAGCGTACTCGAGGGCCGACCGCCCGAGCGCGTCGCGGGCCGACTCCAAGGTGTCGAACTAGCGGATGTAGGCGGAGTGCTCGCCGGGTCGCCACCCCTCGAGCAGGTCGAACAGCGGGGCGGGGAGGATGCTGGTATCAAACCCGTACGGGCTCTCCTCCGCGTCCTCTCGCTGCCAGTAACACCCCATGCCGTCTTCGAGCCCGAACGCCTGCACCCCGACGAGCTGTACGACCCGGACCGGGTGCGCCGCGGCCACCGGCCCGGCGTAGCGGACCCAGTCCGGGGCCTCGACCCACACCTCGTCGATGAACCCGCGGCGGAGCGTCGCCCGGGGCCGCCGCTCGGCGGACTCCGGGCCGTCGGCCCTGGCGCGCCGGGGCCACTCCGTGGCGAGCTCGCCCCACGCCGGCCCGCGCAACTCCCGCCGGCGGTCGAGCAGCGTGTACTCGCGCCGCCGGAGTCCCTCCCGCGCCGGGTTCCACGGGGCCGACCCGACCGTCGGTTCCCCCGGCCAGTGGCACCCGCCCGCCCGCGCCAGCTCGCACTGCACGCGGATGAACTCGGCGCGGGCCTCGTCGCCGCGCTCCTGGAGCCAGTCGGCATAGACGAGGCGGGGCGTGTCGTCGTCGGGTGCGGCGCAGATCGCCGCCAGGAACCCGGCTTCGTCCGCTGATGGGTTCACTTCCTCTTCCCCCTCGCTGTGGTGGCGAACAGTGCGGCGCGGTCGAGCGTGACGCGGGCTCCGGACGCGTGGGCCAGTTCGACCGCCCCCGGGGTGACGGTGGCCCCGAGTAGCCGGTAGCGGCGGAGCCGGCCTGCGGGGGTGACGGCCACCACGCCGGCCCGCCGGAGCCGGGCCAGGTGGTGGGAGGTGTTCGCGATGCTGGTCCCGCCCACAGCGGCCAGTTCGCCGACGGATCGCTCGCCGCCCGCCAGCTCGAGGACCATTGCTAACCGCGTCGGCTCGCCGAAGGCCGCCAGCCACCCGGCGATCGCCCGGAGTTGACCCATCCGCTCGGTGTCGGAACTCACTTCTTCCTCTTTTCGAACTTCGGTTCCAGGTTCCGCAGCGGTTCATTCGTCGTCGTTGCGGCAGACGCGACAGGAACGGACCGGTGTTGCCAAACTGCCATCCTAATCGGCGGTTACTGAGGTGTAGACTTGAGTGGCAGACCTCCCTGTCCGCCCTGAACTCTGGACCGGAGCGATTTCGATGGCCGCTGCACGCACGCCCCGCACGCGGCGGAGGCGAACCCGCACCAAGGACACCCGGCGGCGGTGCCTCGGGGAGATGGCCCGGGCACTGGCCGACGGGCACGGGCCCACTGAAGTCGCGCGGGCGGCCGCGGCCCGGTACGGGATCGCGCTCAGCTCGGCGTGGCACGACCTGGCCGAGGTGCGGCGGATCTGGGCGGAGGAGGCCGAGCGGCAGCGGGGGACCGAGGCGGGGCGGCTGGCCCTGGGGGAGTCGCTCGTCCGCCGCGAGGAGCTGTTCCGTCTCGCCCTCAGGAACGGCGACGTGGACCTGGCGTTCGAGGTGGAGCAGGACCGGTGCCGGCTGCTGGGCCTGTACTCGGGGCAGGGGGCGTTCCCCGAACCGATCCCCGGCCCCGGGCCCTCGCTGGCCCAAGTCCCCACCGACCTGCTGAGGAAGCTGGAGTTGTTGCTCGCCCCGGCGACGCCATCCCTGTCGCACCCGCCGCAGCCAGGGTGAGCTCCCACCCGGTGTTGCGAGCGGATCACTTCTTCTTTCGCTTCAGGGTGAACATAACGTACTCGGGGCCGTCATCCACCGTCTTGAACGCGGTGGGCCGCTTCTCCGCCCCCTCCTCGGCAAAGCAGATCGTCAGCGCGTCGCCGTCGAGCCGGTAGATCCCGAGCTGCGTCTTCCCCTTGTGCTCGCCGGCGGTAATCTTGCAGTCCACCGCGGGCACCTTGGCCTTCGGGTCGAGCTTGAACTCCCCGGCCTCCGCCCTCAGCCCCTCCAGTTTGAACGTGTACGCGGTGCCCTCGAAGGCGAACGCCGGCGTCTTCTTCTTCACGAAGTCGGCGAGGTCGTTCCCCTCCTGCTCGAGCGTGATCACCTCCCACTCCCCCTGGAGCCGTTCCGCGTCGGTCGGCTCCTTCTGTGCGGCGAGGAACCCAGAGGTCACGAGGATGAGGCTCGCGAGAGCGAGTGTTCGCACGGTAGTTCTCCGGGGTCGGGCCTGAAATGGACGCCGGCAATGGTCCCGCGCGACCGCGGCCCCGTCAACAACCCAATCGCGGGTGCCGAGTTCCGCTGTCGGACGGGGCGAGGGCCGCGGATGACCGCGCCCCCGCCTCAAAAGGTAGTTGCACGTCAGGGGAATCGCGAATACCCTCGCACCGCCAGGGGTTCGCGACGGCTTAACGTCGCGAACCCACCACCGACGGGAGGACTCTCGATGCGACGCGCGACACGCACGGCGAACTGGCTGACCAGCCTGGTCGTGGCCTCGGGCTGCTCCCAGGCCCCGCCCGCCGCGACCGACGCCGGGGCCCCGCCGGCCCAGAACGCCGCACCCCGGGTCGATCGACCCGCCCCCGTGCCCCCCGCGAAGACACCTCAGCCGGCCAACACCGGCGGGCCGCTGAGGCCGACCAGGACCGTCCCGCTCGACGTCCAAGACGTCCTGGCGATTAGCCTGTCCCCCGACGGGGGGACGCTCGGGCTGGCCGGGAGGGCGAGGCCGGCGGGGGGCGCGGAGCTCGAGCACCTTTCGGTGTTCTTCGACCTCTCCACGGGCAAGCGGACCGGCGTGCCGATCAAACTGGACGGGCCGGGCGCGATCGCGAGTGGCGGGAAGGCGACGGCGTACGCGGACGGCTCCAAGGTCGTCGTCCACGAGCTCGCTACCGGCGCGGCCACCGAGGCCGCCCAGATCAGCAGCACCGAGGGCCGCTTCTCGTTCGCACCCGACGGCCGGCTTCTGGTGACGGCGTCCAAGACGAAGCTCGCGTTCCTCCCGTGGCCGGCCGACGGGTCGAGGCCTCTCGAGGTCGAGACCCCGGCCCCGGTCCTGGGCCTGTCGCGGGTGTACCTCCAGGGCACCCGGGTGGCGGCCGTCCACGGCGACGCCGGCGAGGCCGTCCTCCGGGTGTGGGACGCGAAGACGGGCAAGCCCCTGGAGACCGTCCCCTTGGGTCGGCCGAAGTTGGCCCGCGACCCGGTCCAGGTGGCGGAGGACGGGAGGGCGATGATCGTGACCGGCCCGTCGGGGCGGGAGGCACTCTGGGACCTGGGCGAGAAGAGGCAGGCGGAGTGGGCCGGCGCGAAGCTGCGGACGGGCCTGACGCCCCTGGCCGGGGGGCGGGTACTGTACACGGAAGCGGAGGTCAAGGTCACCGGGGGCCAGGTGGCGTCGGCCATGGTCGTCGTGGTCGCCGACCTCCGGACCGGGGAGGCGGTCCACAAGCTGGCGATCCCGCCGGGCGTCGAGAGTTTCGTCAGCATCTACGTCGCCGCCTCGCTCGATGGGCGGCGGGTCGTCCTGGTGAGCGACGATAGCCACATGGCGTACATCTGGGACCTGCCGTAGCCCGCCTGGCTGTTGAAACGAAACGCGTCCGGCGCGAATTTCAGGCGGTTCAGGCGTGACGCCGGGGCGGCTCGACGGCCGCCCATCCCGGTCTCATCCGGACCGCAAGGCGATTGACGCACCGGGTCGCTTCCCGGACAATCGGCAACTGAGAACCGGTCCCGGCGAGCCCCACCCCGCCCCCGTGCGGCCGACCCCGCCCCCGTGCGGCCGGCCGAGCGCCCCCGGTCGCAGCCACGAGGTCCCCCGATGTACCGCTCCCTTGTCGCGGCCCTCCTCCTCGCGGTCCCCGCGGCCGCCGCGGACCCGATCACGGGGACCATGCTGCCCCTGCCCGCCCCCGGCGGTTTCGCCCTGTCGCCCGACGGGGTGACGCTCGTCGTGTCCCAGCCCGAGAAGGGCGAACTGGTGTACTTCGACACGGTCGCCGAGCGCGAGGTCAAGCGGGTCGCGGTCGACTTCAAGCCCGCGGCGATGGCCCTCCAGGGGGACACCCTGTACGTCGCGGCCAAGGGCGGGTCGCTCGTGTACGCCCTCGACTTCAAGACGGGCAAGCAGCAGCGCGAGGTCGAGTTGGGCGGGGACGCGGTGGCCCGCCTGGCCTGCCACCCGGCCAAGGGGCCGGTGTTCGCCTCCACCGACACGCTCCAGGTGTTCGCCGTCGACCCGGGCTCGGGGAGGGCGACGAAGACGAAGGCGGTCGGGTACTTCCTCGCGGTCGACCCGGTGGACGGGGCGGCCCTGTTCACCGGGGTCCAGCCGCCGCTGGACCGGGCCGAGATCTTCGTCCAGGACCTGCCCGACGGGCGAGTCCGGGTGTTCGCGGACCGGTGGGGCGCGCGGGCGTTCGTCCTCAAGTACGCGGTCGACGCGAAAGGGCTAAAACTGGTGTCATCCCAGCGGAACGCGGCCGTAAACGCCTACTCCATCGCCGTGACGCCGGACGGGAAGAAGGTGCTGGTGACGAGCGGGGGCGGGTGGCGGCCCCCGGTCGAGGGCGGGGCCGGGGGCGGCGCGTCCGCAGCCTTTAGCGCCGAGAAGCTGGAGTCGCGGGTCGGCGACAGCCCGCCCGGGACGAACCTGGCGTTCCACCCGGTGCTGAACCTGGGTGTCGCGAACCGGGAGGGCCGGTCCGTGCAGTTCTTCAACCCGCGGTCACTGGTCACCGGCAAGGAGTTCACCGTCGCGCCTGGGGCCGACGCCCGGGGGCTCCTGGTCGCCTTCGGGGCGAAGGGCACCAAGGTGGTTCTGTGGAACGGGGACAACCCGGCGAACCCGCGGGAGGGGCTGCACTTCCTACCCATCGAGTTGAGTGCGGACGACCGCGCGGCACTTGAGAAGGTGTACGGCACGCTGCCCGCCGCGCCGAAGGCCCCCGCGGCCAAGACGCCGGCGACACCCGCCACGCCCACGACGCCCGCGGTTCCGGCACCGGTCCCCAAGACGCCGGCCGTCACGACGCCCGCCCCCACCACACCGGCCATGACCACCAAGCTCGAGCCGGGGGTGATCGCGGTCGCCGCGTTCAACGACGCCCGGGGCGCGGGCAGCGACCCGGCCCCGGGGTCCCCTTACCCGCTCGGCCAGTCGAACGTCCGGGGCGGGGCCGGCGAGCCGGGCTGGAAGGGGCCCTGGGCCGCGAACTCCAAGGCGACGTACGTGACGGAGCCGGTCGCCGAGGGCGACGGGGCGCTGCACATTGCGGGCACCGCCAACTTCGGCCGCTCCTGGACCGCGGGGCAGAAGGGGGCGTTCGTGGTCGAGACCCGGGTCCGGTTCCCGAAGGACGGCGGGATGCGGTGCTACGTGTGGCAGAGCGACCCGGACAATACGGGACCGATGTGGAGCGCGGCCAACGGGGAGTTCCGAGCTCTCAACGGTGACGGCCGCGGCGGGGGCTCGTGGACCAAGGTGGCCGCGTGCAAGCCGGACACGTGGCACACGGTGCGGCTCACCGTCGACGTGGCGAAGCAGACGTGGGCCATGAGCGTGGACGGGGCGGCGGGCGACACCGCGTTCGGGTTCCGGGGCGCCCCGAAGGTGCTGGAGGGGATCAACTTCCTGCCCGAGGGCAAGGAGTCGGTGTACATCGACCTCGTCCGCGTCCTGGAAGCGGACCCGAAGAAGTAGCGGCGTGGTATTGGGGCCGGGCTCCGGCCCAATCCCGGTTTGGAGGGGTCGTGTCGAACGTGCCGCCGATCTCTCCGGACCAGGCCGTCGCCGAGGTGCTCAAGTTGTGGGCCGCCGGGGCGTCCCCCGACGCGCTCCTCCACCGGCTCCGGGAGTTGGCGAACGACACCGCCGGCCAACTCGGCCCGGCCCACGTGTACCAGATCACGGGCGGGTACCGGGACGGGTACGAGGTCGGCCGGACCGTCCGCCTGTCGGGTGTAGCGATCGATGGCGAGCCCCTGTACCGGGTCGCGTTCGACCGGGGGCACTGGGACGGCACCAAGCGGAAGCTCCTCGTGGCGGGGGTGCCGCTCCTCGCCGTTGCGGCCATCATTGCCTTGGTGCGGGGGTGACCTCTGCGGCACTGGCGGGCGGCGTGTGCCTCGTGCCCGCTGCGTCTGAGATATGATTGGTTCAACCCGCCGCGGTGCGGGTGACGGCCCCGCGGGTTCGGTCGCTCCCCGCGGGGCCGCTGTCGTTTCACCTCACCCGGCCTGCCGGGCGTAGACGCTCGCCTGCACCTCGCCGAGGGCCGCGACCAGGTCCCCGACGACCGGCCACGTCTCGGTCCGCCGCGTCTTCGGCGGGGCGGTGGTGCCGATCGGGGCCAGCTCCTCCCGCTCCGCCACCGCCAGCGGAAGGCCGTGGGACCGAAGCGCGGCCCGGAGCTGGTCCCCGACCCGCGACCGCAACAGCACCTCGACCTCGCGGCCCAGCGCCCGGACCAGGGCCTTCGCGTTGGCCAGTGAGGCCTCGACCGCTGCCTCCACCGGGTCGCCCGCGGCCCGCACCTCGACCTCCACCTCCCGGGCCGGTGCCGCGGTCGTTCGGTTCGCCGACGGCTGGCGGCCGGTCGGTGCCGCGTCCGGTGCGGCCGCGACGAGGCGGCCGGTCCGCCGGTCCGACCGGAGGCCGCTCTCGTGCAGGTACTTGCCGACGATGCCGTGGGACAGGCCGCACGCCCTTGCGATCCCCCGCTCCGTGCCGCCGGTCCCGCGGCTCCCCTCGATCACCCGCTCCAAAAGGGCCGGGTTGCCGACCAGCCGGTCGAACGCCCGGCGGCAGTCCTCGGGGGTCCGGGCCAGGGGCTGCTTGCTGTTGCTGGCGAGCGCCCACAATTCGGCGTCGGCCCGGGTGCCGGGGAGCACCAGACACGCGACCGACCCCGTCCCCCGGCGGCGGTGCGCCTCGCCGCGGTTGAACCCGTCGATCACGTAGAGCCGGGACAGCCCCTTGCCCCCGGGCGGGGCCACCTCGACGACGTCGAGCGGGTCGAACTCGCCGTCGTCGTCGAGCACCTCGACCAGCCGGCACACGTGGGCCTCGTTGAACGGCTCGCCCCGGACCTGGAACGCCGGGTCGAAGGTGAGCCGGTCGAGCGGGACCATTTCGCGGCGGCCCTTGGGGCGGGAGAGCGGGTTGGGCATGTCGAACTCCGGGTGGGGTCGCGGCCGGGCGGTGGCCGGGGGCGTCGCGGGCGACGTGGACGGGCGTCCCTCAGTCAGCATAGCGCGGAGCGCGGCGACGGCCCGCTTGACCCGGTCGCTGACCGCCTGGTGCGTCACCCCCAGCTCGGCGGCGACGCCCTTCCGCGTCGCGGGCCCGCGGCCGTCGAGGCCGAACACGCGGACCACGGCGGCCCGCTGCTGGGCGGGGAGCCGCTCGACCGCGGCCCGGAGCCGGGCGGCCTCCGCGGCCGCGTCCTCCGAGTCGGGGCCGTCGGCGGCGCAGCCCGGGCGAGCGGCGTCCCGGGCCGCGAGGTCGCGGAGGTGGGCGGCCACCTGCGCGTCCCGGGCGTGCCGAGTGGTGCGGGCCTCGCTGGCCCGGTAGCACATCCAGCTCGTGAACTGGGGCAGGAGCCCGGGGTTGCCGTTGAACTTCGGGAAGCTCTCCAGCAGGCGGACGGTGGCGTCCTGGGCCAGGTCGTCGGCGTCGGCGTCCCGGCCGGGGCCGACCCGGCGGCGGGCGTGCCACCGGATCAGCCGCTCGACGCGGGGCAGGGCCTCGTGGGCGGTCACCGGGCACCCCCTTCCCGTTCCGGCCGGCGGTCGGCCAGGGCGTAGGGGATCGGGCGGGCGAGCGGCCCGAGTTCGTACCGCGTGCAGGCCGGGCACACCGGGTCGCGGCGGCCGATCAGCCGGGAGCCGCAGTCGGGGCAGGTGCGGGATTTCCGGGGCCGGCCGCGGCGGCGGGGCGTAGACTGGGTCATGCCTTCATCTCCAAGGGGTGGGGGCGACCGGCCCGGGGCGTGTGCAAGACGCCCCGGGCCAACTCGTTCACGGGCGGGTCACTTCGCCTTCCGCTTCGCCGCCGGCTCGGGCTCCGGGGCCGCGGCCGGTTCGCTCGCCGCGGCGGCGAGGGCCCTCACGTCGGCCCTCGCCAGGAGCGCCCGCAGGCCGTCCAGGTCCGCCGGCGCGGCGTCCCCCGGGGCGACCTCCTGCACCGCGTCGGCGATCCCGCCGATGACCGCGTCGTGGGCCTTCCGCCGCAACCAGCCGAACACGTCGAACATCGAATCGTCCTCCAAGGTGATGGGCCGGTCGGGGTAACCGGCCCGGGTCGGCCGGCGGGTCAGACCCACTCGTTCGCCAGCAGGGCGAGGGCCGCCAGGACGTGCTTGCAGGGCTTGCCCCGGCCGTAGCTGAACCCCTTGCAGTCGCACCGGTGGTCCTGGCCGTTGCGGGCCGCGAACACGTCGTAGCTCTCGGCGCCCGCGTCCGACTGGCCGCCCAGGCAGACGAGGTGGAAGGCCCGGCCCTCCCACGGCGTCTGGAACTCGGCGACCGCGTAGGTCGCCACCGCCCGCGGCCTCTCGATCACGAGGAGCCCGCACCCCGGGCCGGTCGGCGTCCACCGGAGCCCCGACCGCGGGGCACTTTTGGTCGGGGGCAGGAGTTCGGTGAAGGTGGCGGGCACGGGCGACCCTCGCGGTCAGGTGGTGTCGGGCGGGCTGGTTGCAATGAATATAGGGATAACCCCTAGGGGTGTCAAATGCAATTTGGGAATTGCTAGGGGAGTCCCCTAGGTGGATATTGTGATGTGTGCTCAACTGGTGGCGGATCGGCCGCCCGAACTGGAGATCCTGATGCCGAAGAGTCCCGTGAAGGGAACGAAGCAGGTGCTTCTTGAACTGCCCGTCGAACTTGTGGAGGAAGCGAAAGGGTTCGCCCAATCGCGGAGCGAGTCGCTCAAGGAAGTGGTGATTGACGCGCTCCGCCGGCACATGGCCTACCCGCCGCCGCCGAAGCCGGCCCCGTTGCCGCCCCCGGCCCCGCCGCCCCCCGCACCGTTCCCCGATGCCGCCGCGAGCGCTCCCACTCGCGCGAACGTGAAGCCGAAGAAGCCGGCCCCGAAGAGGGGAAAGAAGTGACGAGGCAAGTGAGGGCAGGCGAGTTCGAGCACGGGCGCATGGCGGTCGCAAGCCCGTGGGGCCGGTGATGGGGTCCAGGCTCCCACCTGGCTCCCTGGGCGATCATTACGGAGGTTCGAGATGTCCTTCTTGAGCATCGTGCGGGCAGACCTCGACGTGCTTCTGAAGCGACTCGACGACCGGTTCGTGCCGCGAGTCTCCGCCATTTGTGTCCCGAGGGACGGGGCGACAGAACAACGCATCGGCGTCTGCTCGGAGCACGATGCCCTGCACCCCGAGTCCTTTCGCGGGGTTCAAGATCGCGTGAAGGATCTCATTGCCAACGACCCGGAATCCGCGTCTTATCTGGCCCCCGACCCAGAAGCGGGTTGGACTCCGAGTCACCAGCAACTCCTCGACACCAAGGTCCGAAGAATCAGGTCGCGTGCCCTCGTGAGGGCCGTCACCGAGGCAGCGAACAACGCCGCGGAGAGCACGGGGTTCGCCACGATCGCGAGTTGGCCCTTTGATTATCAGGACAATAACGGGGTCTTCGTTGTCCAGGTTCAACAGGAGGTGTACTCGCAGTACCACCCGCTCTCGAAGGACAGCTACACCGGGGCTTTCGGCCGCCGGGAGTACCGCCGCGAGCGGTCGCTCGTTGACGCGGTGGTTTGGCAGTACCTGCTCGACGCGGTGCAACTCTTCTCGTCCAACGCTCCCATTTCGGCCCTCACCGCGGTTGCGGACCACGATTACGTGTTCACCCGGGCCGGCAGGTCGCTGGCCGCCACCGCGGCAATCGGAACGGGGCACAGCCTCGCGTCGCAGGGCTTGTACGACGACCTCAACAACCTCTCGACCCTCAAATACGAGGGGGAGGAGGGCCGGGGCACCATCGTCTTCGCGCGCCCCGAGCACCCCCACATACGGGTGGACGCTTCGTTCGTAGCACCCGTCCCACTGTCCTCACCCGGAGCCGTGCGCAAGCTGCTTCAGATGACATCCCGCGAGATCTCAGCCCTTTGTGACGGGCGACAGGTCTACGGCCTTGGGGGGATCAGGGACGATTACCCCCTGGCAGACGAGGACGCCTTCACGGTCCGCTTCGAGCGGCAGTTCTCCTGGGGGCTCTTCCACGGCTCCCACGCGATGATGCACGTTCGCTACGGCGTGCCGAGCGTGAAGCTGCCGGGGTTCCCGCACGAGCGGTTTCGCGCAACAACCCGCCGCGTGTTCCCGAGCCTCGATCCCGCCGCCGCCGACAACCTTGCCGCTCTCGCCGCGGGTGCGGCATCACAGGGACACGGCTGCATGCTCGTCATTTGTCGGGCCGCGGCAGAGGAGGCTGCTCGCCTTGCGGCGCAGTGCACCCGGATCGTTCCCGTCCCGATGACGACCGAGTTGCTGCCCCGTGTGACCTCGATCGACGGCTCCGTCCTCGTGGACACCGAGGGCGTGTGCCACGCGATTGGGGTCATCCTGGACGGGCTCGCCTCGCTGCGGTGCTCGCCGGATCGCGGCGCGAGATACAACTCCGCTGTCCGGTACGTCTACAACCGTCGCGAGCAGGACGTGGTAGCTCTGGTGAAGTCCGAAGACGGGATGGTCAGCATCTTTCCCGAGTGACTTTGGACGATAGTGGGGCGGCAGCAACGGTGCCGAGTTGCGCTCGCCTCATCTCTCCGCGATCATGCCGAGGTTGTCCGGTGAGCGAGATGTCGTCGTTCCTCGAAGCGGTCCGCCTCGCCCCCGAGGACGACACGGCTCGGCTCGCGCTTGCCGACTGGCTCGACGAGATGCACCCGGCCACGCCCGTCGCCGCCGGCGTGCCGAAGGGGTTCAACGCCTACTGGCACCAGCGTGCGGTCCCGGCCGAACTCCTTGTGGGGTTCCAGTACCGTCGCCTGTGGGCCGCCGGGAAGTGGAGCAACGAGGAAATCTCCGAAGCGCTCGTGACCGTCGTTCAACTCGCCACCACGGCGAAGATCGCCCGCACCGTACGCCCGGGGAGCACGGAGGTCGCGGGCTACCCCGTCCTCACCCTGGAACTGATCGCACAGCAGCCGGACGCCCTCGCCCTCTGCCGGGTGCTTCAGCGGCGGTGCGGCGGGTGCCCGGTGACGTACAGCCGGCGGGCCGCCCGGTCGCCGCAGGCGTCCCGGGTCGGGATCTGGTTCACCGCGATGCCGGGCGAGCGGCAGCTCATTGCGGAGGCGGTGGAGAAGATGTTTCGCCGCCCCCACCGGTACCCGTCGGAGTGATGGGCCGGCACCAACGCTCGACGCCCCGGGGAGCGCTCCCCGGGGCGTCGAGCGTTGTCGTGGGTCCGAGCGAAGGCGGGAATTCCCGCTCTGCCCGTCCCGTTGCCTCAGGGTTCGCGGTGAAGGGTGCGCGCCGTTCGGTCCGTTCCGCTCCTCCCGCGATCACAAGTCGTTTCCCGTCAACACCGCCGACTCGCGCGCCGCAGACTGACACTGCTCACGTCACTCCCTTCAGCTCGGCAACTCATCGCTTCGATCCGCACCGTTGATGGACGTTCGCGGGTAGGGGCCGAGTATTTTTTCTTCCCGCTGTCCCGCCCGGCGGAACGCTTTCGGGGTGCCGCCCCAACGCTCGCGCGGTCGGTGACTTCCGGCCACGAGTTGTCGTGGTGAAAGATCAAATCGGTTCTCCGGCGTAACGATGTTCGCCGTCCTTTTTGGATGCGTGTCCACTAGCAAATTACAGTGCTGGTAGATCAACCGATCGCTCCGGGACCACTGTGGCCCACCGGGAGCGGCGGCTTTGGAGGCTCGGTACGACATGAAAACACTGCCCGTCATCGCCCGCGGAGAGAGCCCGCCCCTCGACGTCGATTTGCTCAGGAAGATCGCCCGCACCGACCCGGACCTGAAGGCACTCGGAACACGCATCGGGGCGGCGAAAGCCTACAGCGACGCCGAGGTGCGGCGGATCGTGGCAGCGTACCGGAAGTTCGAGGTGGCGAGAGGAGTCGCCCATGCTTCCTGAGCTGTCCGTTCAGCCGACCGGCACCCCGGTTGATGCCATCAGCGTGGACCAGGCAGAAGCGGCACGGCTCACCGGACTGAGCGCCAAGACGCTCAGCCGTTTAGCCGACGCCGGCGAGCCCCTCGGCCGCATCAAGGTGAACAGGCGAGTGCTGTTCGTTGTGAAGCAACTGCGGGAGTGGGCGGAGTCGCGGGTCGCCGCCACGAGGTGACGTTTTGAAATGACGAAGGCCAGGAGTTGCGAGCTCCTGGCCGTTCGTTGCCCCGAGTGTCGGTCGAGGCGGGTTGCTATGCAGATCATACCACGGCGGGGTACGTCCCGCAACCAATCCCACGCGCCGCCTTTCAACCCGGCGGGCGTGCCCGAAGAACTCCGCAGGCTCGACAGGTGGGTTACCACCTCCGAGCCGACTCGTCACCGCTCGTGGCCCGCGGCCCTCGAAGCAGCGTTGGCGGGTGAGGCCGTCGGCGTCGCGCTCGGTGCCGAGGTCGGGATCGTTCCGGTCCCGTTCATGTCGGGGATCGGCAGCAATCGGGCCGCGACTCTCATTGCCAGGTCGTCGTCGTACACGGAGCGGGTCGGGGCCTCCGGCCTGCTGTTGTTCGTGAAGGGCCGGTTCGGCCCGCGACGCACGCTCACGCCGCTGACCGGGCACTGGCTCCCGGGGACGCCGCGGCAGATCCACCGCCCCGCGAACGGAACCGCCGGGCTCCGGGCCGTGCTGCGTCGGTGGGGCCGGCGACGCCCGCGGCCCACCGACAACGCGAACCCTTCGCCGCCCTTCCAAGGGTGTATTTCTCTTAGTTGCTTTACTGGTATGCAGGAAACCGGGTCGCCCGAACGGGTGGCGGCCGCGGGGTTGTTGATCGCGTTCCGGCGGGCCGCGAGCCTGCCGGACCCGATCGGGCTGACGCACCTCGGTGGGAAGAACCGGGACCGCATCCGGACCGTCGCCAAACTTGTCCACACCCTCTGCGACGGGCAGGTCAAGACGGTGTTCTTTCTCGGCTCGGTCTCCCTCGGGAAGCTCCTCGGCATCCCGCAGTGCGCGGCCCACCGTGCGGTCGCCGCGTTGGAGGAACAGGGCGTGATCGTGCGGGTGCGAACCGGCAAGCGCATCCGCGACCCGACCGACCGGAGTCGATGGCTCAACATCGCCAGCGAGTTCACGTACCAAGGCCTTCCGAGTTGACCGATGAAGCGAACCGCCAAGAAGGGTACAGCAAGGGCTCCCGCGAGCGGCGAGAAGGTCGCGACCCGGACCAAGGAACACCTCGGGACGAGTTACACGGTGAGCGTCGCCCACCCGGAGGCCGACCGCTACCCGTGGATGGGCGACGAGGAACTGTCGGACCTGGCCGCCGACATCGCGGCCCACGGGCTCAAGAAGAAGATCAAGCGCCTCGCCGACGGCCGCATCGTCGACGGTCGAAACCGCGAGCTGGCCTGCCGGATCTCGAGCGTCCGGCCGGCCTACGAAACGGTGCGACTCGCCGAGGAGAAGATCCCGGCCGAGGTCGCGAGCCTGAACGTCCACCGGCGGCACCTCACCCCCGAGTTCCGTCGCGCAAGGATCGAGGCGCTCCGGGCCGAGGGTAAGAGCACCCGGGCGATCGCAAAGGCAACCGGTGTCGCCCAATCGACCGTCATGCGGGACTTGAACCACCTCGGTTCAGGTGAACCGCGCGGTTCACCTGAACCGGCCGGAAACCGCCCGCCGAGCGGACAGAACCAGGCACCTGAACTGGTCGCGTCCGCGGCCCCAGGTGAACCGCGCGGTTCACCTGGGGCCGCGGGAATCAAACCTCCGGGCGGTGCGCCCGCAGTGCCTGAACCCGAAACCGCGGACCACCGACCGGCGGCCGTCAGCCCCCCGCCGAAGGTCGTCGGCCTTGACCGCAAGGCGTACTCCGCCACGCGACCGGCACACGCCCGACCGACCCCGGCCGCCTCGCGGCTCGATGAACTCGCGGCGCAGGCGGTGGCGTTCCAACAGGTCCTCGAAGCGTTTGCGTGCGACCCCGATGGGCGGTGGCTCATCGGCCGGCCGAACCCGCGGGCAAAGGGCCGGCCCATTGTCCGCGAGGTGATGGCCGCGATTGCGGCCATCGGGCCGGAACCCCCCGGCCGCTACGAAACCGCCGCCGACCGCGCGTTCAAGATCCGCGCGGCAGAGGACGCGGCCCGCCACAAGGCGACGACGGCGCTCCCGGCCGGAGCGGTCGAGTGCGACTGGCTGCGGGGACTGGTCGAGGAGTTGAGGCAGAGGCGTGCCCAGGCGTCGGCACCAGCGGCGCAAAGCGGGGGCCAAACGTGAGCACGACCCCGACGCTCCCAGGCGATCCCGGAGCGGTGAACCGACTGGCCCTCTGGGCGACCGACCCGGCCCGGGGGAACGAACCGGCCGCTGCTGATCTCCGCCTGTTGTTGGACCTGCACGCCGAGTTGACGGGGAAGGTGCGCCGCGGCGAAGCCGACCGGGCCGAACTGGAGGCCCTCCGCGCGCAGCTCGCCGCCCTGGAGTTGGAGTACGCGGGATACCGGGCCGACCTCTCCGCGGCCCGCGCACCCTGGGAGTGAACATGGGCACCAGAAGGTCCGCAGCCGTCGACGCCCCCCGGCCCGACCACCTCGGTGCGCTCACCCGGAGCGCGGCCTGGGCGGCCGCCCCGGGCGACTGGATCGCCGTCGGCACCCGCACACTGATCGACGAGATCGCCGGCCTCAGTGACCGGGCTCTCGCGGCGGAGGTGGTTCGAGCGGACCTCGCAAAGGTCCGGGCCGACGTCGCCGCGTACCGACGGGAGGTCGCTCGGCTCCGGGAACTGGTCCCGGGCGAGGGGTTCCGAACTTACCCCAGCGGAGGCCACGACGGTGAGTGACGCGACCAAGAGACTGACCCGAGCCGAGTGGAACAAGACGCCGTACGCCGGGAGCGAGGCGAGGGACGCGGACGGGGCCGTTCAGAAGCTCCTCGCCAAGTACGGCGTCCGGGACGTGGCGACCGTGTCGTTCACCACCCCGGGCGGGCGGCCCGGGTACGGGGTCCGGTTCGTGCTCGGCGGCCGGTGCTACCGCATCGCCCTGGAAACGCTGGCCGCCGCGGCGACCGAGGACGAACTCCGCGTGCAGGCGAAGCGGGCCGTGTTCCACTTCCTGAAGTCGGCCCTGGAACTGTCGAACGTGTTCATGCCGCCCGAGCAGGTGCTGTTCGCGTTCCTCGAACTCCCGGCCGCGGGCGGGGCCACGATGTACGAGGGGGCCCGCCCGCACCTCGGCCAGCTCACCGCCCCCGAGTTCGGCCGGCTCATGCTCCCCGCAAAAGGCGACCGCCCCTGACGGGTGCCGCTCGCGCGGCCCGCCCGGCATGGTACACTCCAAACCCCTTGGCCGGCGGCGTGCGGACCCCAACCGCACCCGCCCCGGCCGCCCAGAGAAGGTCAGGCCCATGGCTTCGATCAGCAAGGACCCCCGGGGCAACGTCCGCGTCCTCTTCGTCGGCCCCGACCGGAAGCGGAAGGCGGTCCGCCTCGGGAAGGTGAGCCGCAAGGTCGCGGAGTCGGTCAAGCTCCGGATCGAGGCGATCCAGGCCGCGATCGCCTCGAGGACGCCCCTGGACCACGAGACTGCGGCGTGGGTCGGAGGGGTGAGCGACGAGTTCGCCGCGAGGCTGGCGGCCGTCGGGCTGGTGCCGGACCGGGTCGCGGGCCGCCCCACCGGGCTGAACGAGTTCTGCACGAGCTACGTCGCGGGCCGCCCGGACGTGAGCGGAAACACGCGGCGGAACCTGCTCACCGCCGCCGGCTACCTGACCGGGTTCCTCGGGGGCGACCGCACAGTCGCGTCGGTCACCGCGGGCGACGCCTCGCGGTTCGCCGCCCAGATGCGGGCCGACTACGCCCCGGCGACCGCCAACCGGGCCGTGGTGTACGCGAAGCAGTTCTTCAAAGCCGCCGAGCGGGACGGGCTCGTCGACCGGAACCCGTTCCGGGACGAGAAGGGCGGCAGCATGTCGAACCCCGAGCGGATGCACTTCGTAACCGCCGACCAGGCGGCCGAGTTGCTCGACGCCTGCCCCGACGGCGAGTGGCGGCTGATCGTCGCGCTCGCCCGGTTCGGCGGGCTGCGGACCCCGTCGGAGCCCCTCGCCCTGACATGGGACGGCATGGACTGGGAGCGGGAGCGGTTCCTGGTGCGGTCGCCGAAGACGGGGCCGCGGTGGGTGCCGATGTTCCCCGAGCTGCGGCCGCACCTCGACGAGGCGTTCGACCGGGCCGAAGTGGGGGCGGTTCACGTCGTCACCCGGACCCGGGACACGAGCGCGAACTGGCGGACGACGTTTAACAAGATCGTGGTGCGGGCCGGGCTCCTGCCGTGGGAGAAGCCGTTCCAGAACCTGCGCGCGAGCCGGGAGACCGAGTTGGCCCGGACGCACCCGCTGCACGTCGTCACGGCGTGGATCGGGAACAGCGTCCCGGTGGCCGCGAAGCACTACCTCCAGGTGACGGACGAGGACTTCGCGCGGGCGGCGAGGGGCGGCGCACATTCCGGCGCGCGGGGCGACGCAAAAGGCGACGCAGACAGGAGCGGACGCGACCGGACCGAACGGGACAAAAATGAGCCGGACCCAAGAGAACAAGCGGTTTTGACCGCTGCTGTCCGCTCGGGTCCGGTACTGTCTATGTGTTCAGTTCTCCGTACAGGAGTCGAACCTGTCAACCGGGCTTCGGAAACCCAGCGCCGCGTCCGGCGGACGGAGAGCGAGTCAGGTCAGGACGGCAGGAATCGAACCTGCTTGAACGAGTTCCCAAGACTCGCGGCCGGCCAATGGCCCACGTCCTGAAACAGTCGGACCGGCAGGATTCGAACCCGCATGTGTCGCTTTAGAAGAGCGGTGCCTCTCCGTTCGGCCACGGTCCGATCAACCGACAGTCGGGAAGACAGGAGTCGAACCTGCGTTCTCGTGCTTCCGACGCACGCGACCACTCCACCTGGTCCGCTTCCCGAAGGTGCTCGCGCGAGTCCCGGGGGCGGGTGAAAGTACGACCGGATTCGCACCGGCAACTTCCCGCTCCGAAAGCGAGTGCTCTACTATTGAGCTACGTGTGTACGCCCCCGTTGTTGGGCGCGGGCAGAGCGTCCGGCGGGATTCGAACCCGCGCGTCCTGGGTGGAAACCAGGCAGGCTACCGTTGACCTCACGAACGCTTCTTCTGATTTCGGAATGCGGAGTTCGGAACGCGGAATCGAAAGCCAAAGACTCTTCTCTTCACTCCACGTTCCGCACTCCGCACTCTCCGACAGTCCCGGCAACTGGAGTCGAACCAGTTCCTCCGCGTTTTCAGCACGGCGCTTCTACCGAGTTAGCTTCACCGGGTTTTCGTTCTTCATTCCGCATTCGGCATTCCGCATTCCGCGTTCCGCAATGGAGGCAGTGCCCCGCCAGGGGATCGAACCCTGCGTCTGCCGGTTAAAAGCCGGCGGCTTCGCCATTGAAGCGTGCGGGGCTTGTGAAATTCGGAGTGCGGAGTGCGGAGTGCGGAGTCACGAACGCCGCGTTGGCTTTCATTCCGAATTCCGCGTTCCGCGTTCCGCGTTCCGCACTTCCGACCCAGGTTCCGGGAGCTGGAATCGAACCAGCGGCCTCCCGCTTCAAAGGCGGGGAACGGGTACCAGCACCGAATATCCCGGAGCGCGTCGACCAGTTGCCGGGGCTGGAATCGAACCAGCGGCCTCCACCTTCAGAGGGTGGCTTCAGTACCAGCACTGAATCCCCGGCAAGCGCTTCGCTTCAAGCACGAAGCACGAACCAAAATGGCAAATCGCTGTGCTTCTTTCGTGCTTCGTACTTCGTGCTTCGAATTTCGGGGCGAAGCCCCGCCAGCAGCGGTGGCAGGAATCGAACCTGCACTGTGCGCTTTAACAGAGCGCCGCCTTACCATTCGGCTCCACACCGCTGGGTGTGAATCTGTGACGGTTGAAACGGACCGGGGCCGGGCGCCCCTTGCGGTAACGCCCGGCCCCGGGAGGTGGTCCCGATGGTGCCCGCGCGTCACCCGGTGGGGGTGCGTTGATTGAACGGCCGGAACCCGAACCCGCGCCGCTGTTGCGGCCGCGGCGTCGTGGGTCGCGTCGGCTGTTTGGGGAACCGGGTCATGGCTGCACTCGGCGTGAGGGGTGTGTTCACAGGGATAGACGCACGGCCCGCCCGGTGGTTCGCGCCGCAGCGGGGAATTTTGTGAGCCGGGTGCGCCCCGGAACTTGATCCCTTCTCTCCCGATTTCTTCCCGCCGCCCGCGGCGCGGCCGTGCGACCGGCGCCGGCGCGCCGCACGGCCCGACCCGCACGCCGGTCGCAACCGCCCGCGGCAGCACGCTCGCGACCACCG
>NZ_JBHYGG010000200.1:0-3741 GCF_051859125.1 Gemmata sp. | reverse complement strand
CAGGCACCGGCCTCACAGAGGCCGGCTACAGGAACACATCACCCGGATTCGGTATGACTCCCGCGCTCAGTAGCCCAGCTTCCCAGCCGCCGCCCCCAGAAAGTCGCGTTGATCCCGGCCGCACCCGGTGGTATGGCCGCACCCCCGAATGGATTCGAAGTTTCGCGCGCGGCCCGTGATTGGGCGCGGCGCGCGTGTGCCCGGAGGGCGGCGCGTGGTCCGACCGATGCTACTTGCGTGGCTGGCCGTTGCAGCGGCCGCACAACTCGGGTGCGCCGGGACGTGGGACACCGTCACCAGCCGGCGGTTCCGGGAGCACCCCGGCCCGACGATGAAGCACATGATCGTGCCCGAGGACCCGGTCGCGGTCCTCCTCGCGGACCCGGTCCGCGACCCGGACGAGCGGGCCGCCGCGATGCGCCGCCTCAAGGAGCCGGTCCACAACGGCGGCACCCAGGACACCCAGGACGCGATCGTCGGCGTCCTCGAACGCGCGGCGACCGCCGACCCGAGCCCGGTGCTGCGGCTCGAGGCCGTCGGCGCCCTCGCCCGGTTCGAAGACGTCCGCGCGATGAACGCGTTGATGACCGCGTACCAGAACGCGCACGGCCGCCGGGCCGACGAGCCGGACCCCCTCAAGTCGCCCGACGTGGTGGCGGCGGGGCTCGGCGCGCCGGGCGGGCGCAAGGCCCCGACCGACCAGTTCGACCTGCGCCGCGGCCCGACCGGGTACCCGCCCGAGTGGGTGTCGGCGATCCGGTGCCGGGCGGCCGAGGGGCTCGGGAGGACGAACCGGCCCGAGGCGGCCCGGTTCCTGGCGACCATCGCCGGCGGGGCCGGCACGGACGTCGCCAAGGAGGGGAGCGAGGACCGCGACGTGCGGCTCGCGGCGGTCCGCGGGCTCGGCAAGTGCCGGCAGCCCGAGGCGGTCGCCGCGCTCACCGAGGTGCTCGCGGCCGAGGCCCAGAAGAAGGACACGGCGATGATCGGCCGCACCCACCAGGGGCTCGTTCACCTCACGGGCAAGAAGCTCCCGCCCGACCCGGCCACGTGGAAAGAGGTCGTGCAGGCCGGCGTGACCATCGCCCCGGAGCCGACGTGGTTCGACACCGCCCTCGAAACGGCGATCTTCTGGGAGAAGTGACCCGAATCGGCGTTTCGCCCTCCCCCTCTGCGGGAGAGGGCAGCGAGGCTCTGCGAGCGGGTGAGCGGGTGAGCGGGTGAGGGGTGAACCCTTCGGAGCTGTTGAGGCCGTACCCCTCACCCGGCCGCGAAGCGCGGCCACCCTCTCCCGCAAGGGGAGAGGGACATAATCCCGCGGCTCACTTCTTGGGCGCGGGGAGCACAACGACCGTCACCGGCCGCGCCGGGAGCGGCACGAGCGTGTTCGCCTTCGCACCGGCCTTCCCGTCTTTCCCGTCCTTGGCGACCGGCACCTGCCCCTGACCTTCGATGACGACCGAGTACTCGCCGGGCCGGGCGTTCGCCTGGACGTCGAGCGTCACGGTCGCCTCGGTCTTGCCCTCGGCGACGTTCGCGGTGCCCATCTTGATGGGGTTCGGGAACGACAGTGGGATCAGCGTGACGGCCCCCTTGAACTCGGGCCACAGCCGCTCGCACTTCACCACAACCTCGCCCTTCTTGCCGGCTTCGATCTCGATCTTCTCGACCGCCGGTGTGAGCGCGAACGGGGCCAACTCGTCCGCGATGGCGACCACCAACTCGCGCGTCGGGCGGCTGGAGTTGAGGTCGGTACTGTTCCACACGCGGGTGTACGATCGGACCTCGCGGACGACGGTCTCGTCGCCGCGCTTGGCGGTCGCCACGAGCTTGATCGGCCCGACGTACTCCGGGGCGTCCTTGTCGGCGGTCAGGACCACGACCCCCTTGGTGTCGTTGTTGATGACCGCCGGCGCGACGCGGAGCCCCTTCGGGAGCCCCTCGGCGGTGATCGTGACCGGCCCGTTGAACCCGCCGGTGTTGTGGACGTACACGTCGAGCGGCACCGAACCGCCCCTGCGAACGGTGGTGCCGCCGGGGCCGGGGGTCTGGTGGTGGATGACCGCGGGGAACACGTCGGGCACCGGCTTGCGGATGCTCAGGACGTACTGGTAGCGCGCCCCGCCGCGGCGGTACCGGTCCTGCACCAGCACCCGGTACTTCTTCTTCGCGTTCAGGTTGATCGACCCGCTCGCGTCGCGGATCAGCGCGTCGAAGGCGTTCGAGCGGATGCCGGAGTCGTCGAGTTCGCCGACGCGGGCGTCCTTCTCGTCGAGCACGACGAGGTACGGGTCGGCCCGGCCGGCGATCCGCTCGCAGTACACGTCGAAGCTGTACGCGCCGTTCTCGGGCACCTCGAACTCGTACCAGTCGGCGTCGCGCTCCTTGTCGAACCGCCCCGACACGACCGCGGGGAGCTCGATCTTCTGCGGCTTGAGCGGGTCGTCGTTCGGCTCCTGCTCCAGTGACACCGCGGTGTCAGTCACGAGCAGCGGCACGCCGCGGTGCTGGAACCCGGTGAGCGTGGCGGTCGCCGCGGTGGGCAGGACGCTGTGGCCCGTGGGGTGGTCGGTGAACCGGTAGCCGCCGCGCTTCAGGACGTCGTCCGGCACGCTGACGCTCTCGGTGAGGGCGTCGAGCGGCACGTCGGTGACGACCCACTGCGACGGCTTCGCGCCGCTGCCGAGGTTGCGGCCGAAGACGGTGAGGTCGGCCTTCTTGCCGGCCTGAACCGCCCGCGGGAGCACGTTCTCGACCTGCGGTTGGTCGGTGATAACGAGGCGGTACGGGTGCCCGCCGCGGAACGACAGGTCGTTCAACTGCACGAGGTAGTCGCCGTCCTTCGGGGCGACGAACTCCACCAGAGGGTCCTTGCCGGCGTAGTCGCCGCTGGACGCGAGTTGGCGGCCCTCGGCGTCGGTGAGCGTGAGGTTGGCGTCGAGTTGCGAGTCGAGCCGCTGCGCGAAGCACTCGACCACGACGCGCTGGCCCTTCTTGGCGACGAACCGGAACACGTCCTCGCGGCCCTGCTTCGAGGAACCGTTGACGACGCAGTTCACCGGCACCAACTGCGCCGCACTCGGGTCCTTGGGCAGCGCGTCGGCGACCTCGGTGAGCCCCTTCGACACCGCGAACAGCCGCGGGTTGGTGACGCCGTACTTGCCGACGACGCGGGCGTCGTAGGTGCCCGGCGGCACGTCGGCCGCAACGGTCACCTTGAACTTCCGATCCTTGACGTGCGTTGCGGTGATACCGGGGTGGTCGAAGACGAGCCGCGTGGCCCCCTCGATGTCGCCGCCCCCGACCTCGACCTCGACCTCCGACCCGGCGGCCGCCCCGAGCGGGGTGAGGCGATCGAACCGCGGCGACGGCAGGTCGGCGAGGGCAGGGGAGGCGAATGCGAGCAGGGCGAGGAGGGAAGGGAGAACGCGCATGAGGGTTAGCTCGTAGTGCATGGAACCAGGGGTGTGCTCGGAAGGCCGCCAGGGGTTTGTGCCGCAGAGCCGGCACCGCACCCCTGGCCCCGAGGCCAACGGAGATCGCAGCCCCGGAGGGGCGACAGAGGGCGTCTGGTGTACATGGTTCGCGTAGGGACCAGGGGTTTGCCCGTAACGGGCCGCACCCCTGGCTACCGTCGGTCGCCCCTACGGGGCTACAACACCGGGGACTCTCGGAACCGGATCATGCCGAGTCCGATTGAACCGGAACCGTGGTGTATTGGTCCGAGCCCGAGCGCCGAGC
>NZ_JBHYGG010000199.1:0-3808 GCF_051859125.1 Gemmata sp. | reverse complement strand
TTGGTTTGTAGGGGCCGCCCTCCGTGGCGGCCCGCGTGAGGCGAACGACTCAACAACGCAACCCCGCGTCGCACGGAACACCGTCGAATGGCCGACCCGCTGCTCACCGCCGAGAACCTCACGAAGGACTACGGCTCGTTCCGCGCGCTCGCGGGGCTGAACGTCACCATCGCCCCCGGCGAGGTCGTCGGCCTGCTCGGCCCGAACGGCTCGGGCAAGTCCACGGCGCTGCGGAGCCTGCTCGGGTTCCTGAAGCCGACCGCCGGGCGGGCCACCATCGGCGGCTTCGACTGCTGGGAACAGGGCGTCGAGGCCCGCAAACTGGTCGCGTACCTCCCCGGCGAGTTGCGGCTCTACGACACCATGACCGGCCGCCGGCTCGTCACGTTCCTCGGCAAGCTCCGCGGCGAGGTGCCCGGCCCGGAGGTCGATCTCCTCGCGAAGAAGCTCGACATCGACATCGACCGCCCGCTCACGCACATGTCGAGCGGCATGAAGCGGAAGGTCGCGCTGCTCGCGGTTCTGATCCCGAAGGTGCCGCTCATCGTCCTCGACGAGCCGACGAACACGCTCGACCCGACGATGCGCGACGAGTTGCTGGAGCAGCTCAAGGGCGCGAAGGCCCGCGGGCAGGCGGTGCTGTTCTCGTCGCACGTCCTGCAAGAAGTCGAAGCGGTGTGCGACCGCGTGCTGGTCCTGCGCCGCGGCGAACTCGTTCACGTTCAGGACATGGCCGAACTCCGCGAGGGCAGGGCGGTGTCGGCCCGGCTGACCGGCCCCGCACCCGCGACCGGCCCCGAGGGCGAGCAACTGCCGGCCGACGCGGTCGCGGACGGCGCGCTGAACCTGACGTACCGCGGCAAGCTCCCCGCACTCTTGGACTGGCTCGCCAAGCAGCCGCTCGCCGACCTCAAGATCGAGCCGCAGGGGCTGACGCCGATCTACCGCCGCTTCCACGGGTGACTTCAGAAGAGGAGTCACCGCGGAGGGCGCGAAGGGCGTAGAGAAGACAAAAGGCAGAGGAAGATTTGGTTCCGAACTCCGCACGCTCTGGTTCTTGGTTTCTCTCTGCGCCCTCCGCGCCCTCTGCGGTGAATCCGGATTTATGGTGGGAGACGGCATGACGTACATTCTGGTTCGCAAGCTCCTCCGCGACGTGCGGCCCGCACTCGTCGTGGTGTGCCTCGTGCTGTTCGTGTTCGCGACGTTCTGGGTCAAAATTGCGCAGCGCGTGACCGTCGAAATCTCGCCGGTGTTCACGTCCATCGCGTCGGTGTTCGGGGACCGGAACCTGTTCCAGAACCTGATGTTCAAGGGGCCGGGGAAGGTGTCGCAGGCGGCGCTCGGATGGGGCGACCTGAACTTCGAGCGGCCCAACGACTTCCTCGCGATGGGGATGCTGCACCCGATCGTGCTCACGATGTGCCTCGTCTGGGGCGTGGGCCGGGCCGCGGGGGCGGTGGCGGGCGAACTCGACCGCGGCACAATGGAACTGCTCATGTCGCAGCCGGTGCCCCGGAACCGGCTCATCTTCGCGCACTTCCTGGTCGATCTCGTCGTACTGCCGACGCTGTGTCTCGCGTTCTTCGCCGGCACGCAACTCGGTCTCCTACTGGTGGGCGACTTCGTCCCCGACTACACGATGCTCAAGAGCCTGACCGGGCCGGGCGGCCGGCCGCTGCCGTTCCAGATCCCCGAGAACCCCGAACCGCTGCCGGTGAGCGGCCTCGGCGAGATCCCCGGCCTCGTGAACACGTTCGCGCTGATGTTCGCTGTGAGCGGCATCACGGTGGCGATCTCCGCGGCCGGCCGGAGCCGCGGGCGCGTGACCGGGTACGCGGTGCTGGTGGTGATGACGATGTTCGTGGCGAACACGATCGGCCAGCTCTGGGAGCCGGCCGGGTTCGTGCGGCCGCTGACGCTGTTCTTCTACTACCAGCCGCAGAAGGTGATGCTCGACGGGAACTGGCTCACGGACATCGGCCGCGAGTGGCCCGGCGTGCCGCCCGTGTCCGGGGCGGGGGTGCTGATCGCCGTCGGGCTCGTGGGCTACCTCGTCGCGCTCCGCACCTTCACCCGCCGCGACTTGCCCGCCCCGCTGTAAAACAGTCACGCCCACCCGGAGCGACGGGTGGCGGTGGGAACTGACTGCTGGCGTGGGGTGACTTCATGACGACTGACGTTCGGCACGTTCTCGGCCTCGTCCGCGACGGTGCCCTCTCGATCGACGACGCGGCCGCACAACTCGGGGGCGTGGCCGACCTGGGCTTCGCCACGCTCGACCTCCAGCGCAAGGAGCGGTGCGGGTTCCCCGAGGTGGTGTTCGCGGAAGGCAAGACCGCGGAGTGGGTGGAAGGGGCGGTCCGGCGGCTCGCGGCCGCGGGGCAGGACTGCTTCGTGACGCGCGTGAACCCCGCCCAGGCCGAGCACCTCGCGCCGCTCTTTCCGACCGCCGAGCAGGACCGACTCGCCCGCACGTTCTGGCTCCCGGTTCCCGGCGAGCGGCCCGCACCCGTTGGCAAGGTGTGCGTCGTCACGGCCGGCACGAGCGACCTGCCGGTCGCGCAGGAGGCCGCAAACACGGCGCGCGTGATGGGTGCGGGCGTCGAGTTAATCGCGGACGTTGGCGTGGCGGGGATTCACCGCGTGCTGCGGCAGCGCGAGCGGCTCGCGGCGGCGGACGTGGTGGTCGTCGTCGCGGGAATGGACGGGGCGCTGCCGAGCGTGGTCGGCGGCCTCGTGGACTGCCCCGTGATCGCGTGCCCGACGAGCGTCGGGTACGGGGCGGCGTTCGGCGGCGTCGCGGCGCTGCTCACGATGCTGAACAGTTGCTCGGCCGGCGTGTGTTCCGTGAACATCGACGCCGGCTTCAAAGCGGGTTACACCGCGGCGCTCATCGTCAAGCGCATCGAGAAGGCCCGCAACTCGAAGACCCCGGGGTGAGCCCGGGGCCGACCGCACTCACGGCGTGCCGTACTGCGCCCCCTGCGACGTGGTCACGTTCACCGGGACCGGAGCCGGAAACGGCTGCGGCGGGGAGATGGGCGCAATCGGCGAGTAGTTCGAGCCCGACACGACCGAACTCGGCGGGGGCGGCGGCGCAATCGGGTCGAGCGTCGGGGGCGGGGGCGACGCCCCCATGCTCCGCTGTGCGGTCGGCGGGTCGAGCGACGGCGGCGGGAGCTGCCCGGTACCGACCGGTGCGGACGGCGGCAGGAGAGCGGGTGCCGTGGACGGGACGCCCACGGGCGCGACCGGCGGACCGCCGGCGCGGGCGACGGGCTGCACGCCGGCCGGGTGGGCGGCGAAGCCCCCCGCGGGCTGGACCGCGCCGGTCGCACCGACGCCGCCCGTGAAGGTGTTCGGCGCCGCCGGCCGCGGGTTCGGTCCGCCGGGGGCCGGGGTGGTCGCGGAGATGGGCTGGATGCCGGGGAGGCCCGGCGGCGGGAGCGTCGTCGGCTTGTTGGTGGCACCGCTCGACCCGATCCGCGGGGGCGGGGACTTCCCTGTCCCCATGCACCCGACGGTTCCGAGGCACAGCACGGCGCCCAGCCCCGTGCGCACCCACCACACGCGCGCTCCCTGCGGCATGATCTCTTCCCCCGTCACCCGAGGCGAGCGACCGGCGTCCTGCCAGTCGGCATTCGCGTTCGTTTGGAACGAGGGCATACCGACGCCTGCACCGGGAATCAACCCGACCTCAACCGAGCCACACGCCTGGAAATGTAGGCAGTCCGGGCGAGCGGGGGGCGTGAGTCCCCCCGGTACGATTGCAGAGGCACCGGGGGACTGACGCCCCCCGCTCGCC
>NZ_JBHYGG010000198.1:0-3852 GCF_051859125.1 Gemmata sp. | reverse complement strand
CAAGAATGCCTGCCCCACCAACAAAGAAACGAATCCCTGCGATTCGGTGTCACTCCCTCGGGACCGCCCACGGCGCGACGACCCGGTACACCACCACCCGCAGCCGCGGGTGCCGGCGGCCCTCGATCGGGTTATACCCCGCGTAGAAGTTTGCGATCGTCTGCCCGGCGATCGCGTCGTCCCATACCACTTCGGCGACGGCGACCGCGGCCCACGGCGGCGGGGTGAGCGGCACCGTGCCCGCGTGCGGTCGGAACAACTCGTCCCCGTTCGGGTACGCCGGCAGCACGAGCACGTCCCCGGGCTGCAGCACCGACCCGCCCGGCACCACGAGCTTCATCCCGGCGCGCTCGCAGTAGAACTGGAAGCCCCAGTGCCCGGCGGACCACACCGTCCCGGTCGGGCGCTGCGCTGCGACGATTTCGGTGGCGCGTTCGGCGCACGCCTTCTCGGGGAAGGCGTCGAGCGTGTCGAGCGCCGCGACCGCGGCCCCGGCGGCGACGCCGAAGCCGAACACCCACCCCGGCGGCCGGCGGTGCGGGCGCGAGCGCCCGACGCGGCTCATGAGGCGCGCGACGAGGATGCCGCCGACGAGCGCGAGCCCGATCACCCGGCGGGCGGCCGCGAACGGCGTCAGTGCGAAGTAGCCCGCCACCTCCAAGAGCACCCACCCGACGACGAACGCCGCGTCGCCGCTCCACCGGACCCGCACCCCGCGCCGGAACACGAGCGGCCGCGCACAGAGTGCCAGCCCGAGCAGGAACAGCCAGCCGAACGACTGCCAGAAGGTCGCGACGCTCACGCCGCTCGGCTGCGCGAACACGATCCGGGCGGAGCACGCGGCCCACAGCAGCGCCGCGGCCGCGACCACCGTTCGGGGCACGCCGAGAACCACCGCGGCGAGCAGCGTGACGCCGATTCCGAGGCACCCGAGGTGCCCCGCGAGCGGCGGCGCGAGGTCGGCCTTCTTCTGGAGGTGTTCGGCCAGCGTCGCGGTCGCGCTCTGCCGCTCGTTGAGGTGGAACAGGAAGTGCGACTGCCCGTACTGCGCGACGAGGAACGCTTCCCACGCGGCGAACCCGGCGACCGCGACCGCGACCGCCACGAGCGCGAGCCCGATTCGCCGGTGCGTGACGCCGTACCACAGCAGTGCGGGCGGGACGAGCAGCGCCGTGTACTTCGTCTGCATCGCGAGCGCCGCGAGCGCCCCGGCCGCGACCGCAAGCCGCCACGACGCCCGGTCCGCGGCGCGGGCGAACACCGCGACGGCCGCGAGCCCCAGCCCGAGCGCCGGGACGTCGAGCATCAGGTTCACCGTCGGCAGTACGGCCGGTGACAGAACGAGGAGCGGCAGCACGCGGGCCTCGGTGCCGCGCGCGAACCGGCGCAGCAGCTCCCGCAGCGCCCACGCGAGCGCCCACACGAACGGGTACAACCACAACTTCAGCAACCACGGGTACTCGCCGAATGCGGCGACGTTGACCGCGAGCCAGTACGGCACGACCGGCGGCACGAGCACGGTCATCGCCGGCTCGGGGACCGTCCACCAGAACATCACGAAGCCGTAGGGGTCGCCGGGGTGCGCCGCGACCTGCCGGGCGTAGGCGAGGTACGCGGTGTCGTCGACGAGGACCGGCTTCGCGGCGTTCGCGACCGTGACGACGAGCGCGAGGACCCACGGGGCCGCGAGCAGGCCGCCGGCCCGGGTGCGCCAGTCGGCCTGTGAGTCGGCGGGCATGCGTGCTAAAATACCGGTGGGTGAAGTTTCGAGTTCCGAGGTTCACGTTCCCAGTGGGAAGACGGGAACTCGCGACCTGAAACTCGAAACACGAAACCGGGCGGCGAGAGCGGTGACGAACGCACCACACACACGCGAGCAACCGGAGCCGGGGCGGGCGCTGAACGCGTACCTGCTCGGGTCGCTCCCGTTCGACGCACTGCTGGCCCTTCAGCGTCGGCTGGTATACGACATCAGCGGCGACCCATCCACGGCGGCGCTGCTCGTGTGCGAGCACCCGGCCGGGGTGACCGTCGGCCGCGAGGGGAGCCGGTCCCACGTGCGCCCGAACCCCGAGGAGCTGAACGCCCGCGGGTGGGCGGTGCGGTGGGTGAGCCGCGGGGGCGGGGTGCTGCTGCACCAGCCGGGGCAGGTCGCGTGCTACCCGGTCCTCTCCCTCGACGCGCTCGGCCTCACCGCCGGCGCGTACCTCGAACACCTCCAAGGCGTCGCACTCGAATTGCTCCGGGAGTACGGGGTTGCCGGCGAGCCCGATCCCCAGCATCCTGGCATCATGGTCCGCGGCCGGCGGCTCGTTCACGTCGGGGCCGCGGTCCGCCGGGGCGTGAGCTGCTTCGGGCTGGTCGTGAACGCCGACCCGGACCTGGGGCCGTTCCGCGACGTGCGGTGCGACGGCGACCCGCTCCCGATGACGTCCCTGGCCCGCGAGTCGGGGCACCGGGTCCGGGTCGCGGGGGTCCGCCAGCGGCTCGTCGAACTGGTCGCGGACCGGTTCGGGTTCGATCGGGTTTCCGTCTTCCACTCGCTCCCAAGAGCGCCTTACCAACCCACGCGACATGCTGCAGCTCACCGTCCTTGACGCCCCGCCCGCCCCGCCCCCGGAGCGCACCGGCGGCCGGCTCCCCCCGTGGCTGAAGCGGCCGCTCCCCGCCGGGAACGGGAACGCCTTCACGCAGAACCTGCTCGAAGACCTCAAGCTCGAAACGGTCTGCGAGAACGCCAAGTGCCCGAACCGGCCCGAGTGCTGGTCGCACCGCACCGCCACGTTCATGGTGCTGGGCAACGTCTGCACCCGCCCGTGCAGCTTCTGCTCGGTCCCCAAGGGCCAGCCGCTGCACGTCGAGGACGACGAACCGGCCCGCGTCGCCGAGGCGTCCGCCCGGCTCGGCCTGAAGCACGTCGTCATCACCTCCGTGACCCGCGACGACCTGCCCGACGGCGGGGCCGACCACTTCGCCCGGTGCGTGCTGGCCGTTCGCGGGCGGCTCCCGGGCGCGGCGGTCGAGGTGCTCACGCCGGACTTCATGGGCGACCGGGCCGCGATCGACCGCGTTACCGACGTGAGCCCGGACGTGTTCAACCACAACCTCGAAACGGTCCCGCGGCTGTACCGCGTCGCCCGCGGCCGGGCCGAGTACCGCCGCAGCCTCGACCTGCTCGACCGCGTGAAGCAGCGCGCCCCGCACGTCGTCACCAAGGCCGGCCTCATGCTCGGCATCGGCGAGACGATCGACGAGTTGTTCGACGTGCTGGCCGACCTGCGGGCGATCCGGTGCGACGTGGTCACCCTCGGCCAGTACCTCGCGCCGACGATGAAGCACAGCATCCCGGTGGCCCGGTACGTCCCGCCCGAGGAGTTCGATTCGATCGCGGCCCGCGCCCGGCTGCTCGGGTTCCGCAAGGTGGTGGCGGGGCCGTTCGTGCGGTCGAGCTACCACGCCGGCGACATGGTGCCCGCGTGAGGGCGGCGCTGACGCTCCCGGCCCTCGGCGCGCCGCGGGCGACGTTCAGCCTGTGGTACGTGAAGCCCGGCGACCGGCTCGTCGAGGGCGACCGCGTGGCCGAGGTGCTGATCCCCGGCGCGACGTTCGACGTCCACGCCCCGGCGTCCGGCACGCTCGCCGAGCAACTCGCCTTCCCGAACGACGCCCTGGCCCCGGGCCAGACCCTGGGGTGGATCGAAGCGGATACTTAGCCGCGCGATCAATGCCGAGGAAGGCACGATCGAAACGGCCCCCTGTTTGCAATACGGCGTTGATTGGTTGAAGTCGGACGCGGCTGGCGGGCCGCCACGGAGGGCGGCCCCTACCAGAGATTTGTTATTGGTTTGTAGG
>NZ_JBHYGG010000197.1:0-3857 GCF_051859125.1 Gemmata sp. | reverse complement strand
GCGCCGAGCGAGGGTTCACGCTGACCCTCGCTCGGCGCTCGGGCTCGGACCAGACCGCGGCCCGCCGGTCACGGCTCCGGATCACTCGGACCTGGTATGACACCGGCCGCGTTCGGGATCACCGGGTCGGCTCGGTCGCGCCGGGGTGCGACTCGCGGAGCGAGTCGCCCACCTTGGCCGCGCTCGGTCACCCCTTCACGACGGCGCTGACGGTGCTGCCGATGAAGTCGCGGTTGAGCTGGGCGATGTGCTCGACGCTGATCTCCTTCGGGCACGCGGCCTCGCACTCGTTGATGTTCGTGCAGTGCCCGAACCCCTCGCGGTCGTGCGTCGCGACCATCGACCGCACCCGCTGGTACCGCTCGGCGTCGCCCTGCGGCATCTGGGCCAGGTGGCTCACCTTGGCGCTGAGGTACAGCATCGCCGAGGCGTTCGGGCACGCGGCCACGCACGCCCCGCACCCGATGCACTCGGCCGCGTCCATCGCGCGGTCCGCGGCCATCTTCGGGACCGGCAGCGCGTTCCCGTCGGGCGCGCCGCCGGTGTTCACGCTCACGAACCCGCCCGACTGGACGATCCGGTCGAACGCGCTGCGGTCGCACACCAGGTCCTTGATGACCGGGAACGCGCCGGCCCGCCACGGCTCGATGTACACGTGCTGGCCGTCGAAGAAGCTCCGCATGTGGAGCTGGCACGTGGTCGTGGCCCGCTCCGGGCCGTGCGCGAGCCCGTTGATCATCATCGCGCAGCTGCCGCAGATCCCCTCGCGGCAGTCGTGGTCGAACGCGACCGGGTCGTTCCCCTCCTTCATGAGCTGCTCGTTGAGCGTGTCGAGCATCTCGAGGAACGACATGTCCGGGCTGACGTTGTCGAGCTGGTACGAGGCCAGCTTGCCCGCGTCGGTGCGGGACTTCTGCCGCCAGATGTGGAGGGTGAGCTTCATGGGGGTCCGCTACGGGTCGAGGGTGGCTGTGTGTCTGTATTTATAGTAGGCGCGCGGGGGGAAAGTCGTGCGGGCGAGCCGGGAGCGTCCGCGACCGGATGGCGGGAGGAGAACCAACCACAGAGCCACAGAGGGCACAGGGACAGAACCAAACACCGAAGCGGACCCAGGGTTGACACCCTGGGCTACGCACTGCCGCCCCCTTCGGGGGCTCAGTGCTTTGAGTCCCGGAGGGACGACAGTGCGTAGCCCAGGGTGTCAACCCTGGGGCCGCTGTGGTTCATCCTCTTTCAGAGTCACCCCCGCCAAGTTACTTCTTCTTCGGGTCCAGGTTCGCCCGCAGGTCGTCGTCGGTGACGGCGGACGCGACGCCGTCCTTGGGCACCTCGACCTTGCTCACCCACAGCAGCGCGTTGAGCACCACCTTGCGGTAGTTGTCGTCGCCCCAGTTCCGGTGGACGTGCCCGCCGGTGAACCCGACCCCGCGGCCCCCGTCGGCCCGCTCGGTCGCCCACATCATCGCCTCGCTGCGGCCCTTCGCCTCCTGGATGTGCTTGTACGGCCCCTTCGGGTACACGTACGGGCCGTCGCGGACCGCGTCGCTCGGCTTGGCCGACAGGATCGGGGTGACGCCCTTCATCTCGTCGCGGAACCGCATGTTGAAGTACCACTCGTCCCTCACCGAGAACGGCTTGACGCCGTTGGCGATCGGGTGGCTCGGGAACTCGGTGAACTCGGGCTTCCACATCGGGTTGCACGAGAACCCGCCCTCGTAGTACCCGCCGATCCACTCGCGGAACTCGGGGCCGCCCAGGTCCTTCGGC
This sequence comes from Gemmata sp., assembly GCF_051859125.1. Taxonomy (NCBI): domain Bacteria; kingdom Pseudomonadati; phylum Planctomycetota; class Planctomycetia; order Gemmatales; family Gemmataceae; genus Gemmata; species Gemmata sp. Next base: position 2,090 of record NZ_JBHYGG010000197.1, on the reverse strand, counting down.
ACCTCGACGCCGTAGTGGGCGCACATGAGGCCGACCCCCTTCGCCATGAGCTTGCCGATCCGCTCCAGCCGCTTCTCGCGCACGAGCGGGTGCCCGGCCCCGCCGTCGGCGTAGCACAGGATCGCGTCGGCGGTGTCGAGGGCCGAGTCGTCCTTCGGGTACCCGCTCTTGAAGACGACGACGTCGAGCCCCTGGGTGCCCTTGAGGCACTTTTCGAGGAGCAGCACGCCGGCGTTGAACTCGTGGTCGCCGGGGCCGTGGCTCGGCGTGCCGGCGATCATGACGAGCTTCTTCGGCTTGGCCTCGGCGGCGACGAGCGCCGGGGGGAGCGCGACCGCGGCGCTGGCGGCGAGGAAGGCGCGGCGAGAGAGCGGCATGAGGAGACCTCCGGGGGATAGCGTGATTGTCGGGAATCGCGGCCGCCGTGCCAGGGCGAGTACAGGTGGTTCGAAGCGGTCGCCGGGGGCGTACTGCGGATCGAGAATCTCTCCGCGTGGCGGCCCCTCACCCGCGACCCGCAGAGCCGGGTCGCGACCTCTCCCCGTAGGAACGGGGCGAGGTGGGGCTCGCCCGGTTTCTCGTCAGCGATGCGGCGCGGTCAGCGTTTGAGCAAGCCAACTACCCCACCTCGCCCCGTTCCTACGGGGGGAGGTCGCCGCGAGTCTTCGAGCGGCGGGTGAGGGGCACCACCTACAACTCGGCCCAATCACCTTTGGCAATCGAGCACTACACCCCGCCGCTCGCCTCGCGCAAGCACGCCGGCAGTTCCTTCGCCAGCACGTCGATCTCGGCTTCGGTCGTGTAGAAGTGGTGGCTCACGCGGACCATCAGGCGGTCGCGCCGCTCGATCACCGGCACCTCGATGCGGCGGTCCCACAGCGCCTTCCGCAGCTTCGGGGCGCTGACGACGGCGGGGAGGTTGAACGCGGTCATCGCGCCGCTCATCCCCGGCGTCCCGGGCGTCGCCAGTGACAGGCCAGTGTCACCGATCGCCTTCCGGGTGTAAGCCGCCAACTCGGCCATTCGCGAGCGGACCGCGTCGAACCCGAGTTCGGCCTGGAAGTCGATGGCGGCCGGCACCGCGAGCCACGGGCAGAAGTCGCGGGTGCCCTCGAACTCCAGAAAGCGAACCCGCGGCGTCGAGCCGTACACGTCGCGGGCGTCCGGCCCGGTCGAGCGCGCGACCTCGCCGATCGGGTACCTGTCGGCGTGGTAGCCCCACGAGACGTGCAGCGGCTGGAGCCGGTCCTCGTTCCCCGGGCCGATCACGAGGAACCCGGCCCCCGACGGCGCGAGCAGCCACTTGTGCAGGTTCCCGGTGTAGAAGTCGGCCCCGACGTCGCTCACGCTGAGCGGCAGCATCGCGGGGGCGTGCGCGCCGTCGACCACCGAGACGATGCCGTGCGAGCGGGCCAGGGCGCACAGTTCCTTGGCCGGGAGCACCAGCCCCGTCGGCGAGAGGACGTGGCTGAAGAACAGCACGCGGGTCCACGGCGTAATCGCCTTGCGCGCCGCTTCGACGATCTCCCCCGGGTCGGTTGCCATCGTCGGCAGCGCAAACTGCCGCACCCCGAGCCCCTGCCGCTGCCCGGCCCGCTCCCAGCACCAGACCATGCACCCGTACTCGTGGTCGCTCATCAGGATCTCGCCCGGCGCGTTGAGCCGCAGCCCGGACGCCACGAGGTTGATGGCCGCCGAGACGTTCGTGGTGAAGACGAGCCGCTGCGGGGTGGTGCCGAGAAAGGCCGCGGTGCGCTCGCGGGCCTCCCAGAGCAGCGGCGGGGCCTGGCGGACGTAGAAGTCGGTCGGCCCGGCGGCGAGCTTGAGGCGGATCGCGGTGACGCGGTCGAACACCGGCCGCGGGAGCGGCCCGAACGACCCGGTGTTGAGCATGGTGACGGTCGGGTCGAGGAGCATCCGCTCGCGGGCCGCGGCCCAGTCGGGCTGTTCGTCGGGCATTCCGCACTCCGCACGGGACTCGGCTTCCGAGGGATGGTGTATGACCCGAGCGGCGGGTAGGATCGGCTGCAGATTATCGCAGGAGCCCTGGCGAGCCGGGAGCGTGAGCGACCGGAGCAACGTCTCTCCGG
>NZ_JBHYGG010000196.1:0-3963 GCF_051859125.1 Gemmata sp. | reverse complement strand
GCCCCGTTCCTACGGGGAGAGGTCGCCGCGAGTCTTCGAGCGGCGGGTGAGGGGCGACCACCTCCACTGTTCCCCACCGGCCCGTTTCGATTCCCCTCACGTCTCCGAGGTGCCCCATGTCTCCACTACCCTTCTCGTCCCGGCTCGCCGCGTGCTCGCTGGCCGTCCTCGTGCTCGCGCCCGCGGCCCGCGCCGCCGACCCGGTCGAGGAGACGTTCCTGACGGCCGACGGGGTCCAGCTCCACGGCATGTTCACGAAGTCGGCCAAGGCCCCGGGGACCGACCCGGTCGCGGTGCTCCTGTACCCCCCGGGCAAGGACAACACGATGGCCAAGGGGGACTGGAAGGGGCTGGCGGCGCTGCTGGCGAAGAACGGGTACAACGTGTTCCAGTTCGACTGGCGGGGCCACGGCAAGAGCACGACCATCAGTGACCCGGCCCGGTTCTGGAACCTCGCCGGGCCGGGCGACCAGTTCGCGCCGAACCCGTTCACCGGCCCGTGGCACACGGCCCGGCTGATCCGCGGCGCGCCCGCGAACCCCCGCCAGCGGGTCAAGAACGACATCGAGTACAAGGACCTCGTGGTCCCGGCCCGGTACGCGCCGGCGTACCTCCTCGACCTGGCCGCGGCCCGGCACCACCTGGACACGAAGAACGACGCGGGCGACCTGAACACCAGTTCGATCTACCTGATCGGGGCCGGGGAGGCCGCGACGCTCGGGATCGCGTGGCTGGCGACCGAGTGGAACCGGCCGGCGTTCGCCCCGACCCCGAACCAGCTCGCGTTCTTCGGGGCCGGCGCGTTCCCGACGTACCGGTACGTCCCGCAGCCGCTCGCCGGCGGGCTGCCGAACGAGCTCGGCGGCGGCGACGTCTCCGGCGCGGTCTGGTTGTCCCCGGCCCGGCCGACCTCGGTGTCGTCGAACCTGCTCAAGAGCTGGGTGAGTGGCACGCCGAAGCTGCGGGAGAACAACCCGATGCTGTTCGTGTACGCGCCGAAGGACGCGGCGGGGAAGGTGCAGGCCCGGTACTTCGCGAACGAGGTGCTGGTCGCGGACCCGCCGGCCGGGGCCGCGGTCTCGAAGCTCGAACAGACGCTGGCGCACGAGGTCGAGCGGGGCGAGGCGCTGCGCGGCGACGCGCTGCTCGGGGCCGCCGTCGGAACCGAGGAGACGATCCTCCAGTACCTGGAGGCGATCCAGAAGAACCGCGCCAAGCTGATCCGCAAGAACCGCGGGTTCACCGCCCCGTGGTCGGTCCAGCTCGCGCAGGACTTCGGCCTCGCGGGGGGCGGGTTCGGGTTCCCGCGGCCGTGACGTGGTGATCGGCGAGCCCCAACACGTCCGGCCGCTCCCTGGTCATCTCGGTTCGTGGCTCTCCTCACCCGCCGCGAAGAGCGGCGACCTCTCCCCGTCGGAACGGGGCGGGGTGGGCAGGCTGGTGCGACCGCGAAGCCGGACGTTCGCGCGGGGGCAACACCTCGCCCCCCGTCTGGGGGGAGAGGTCGCCGCCGGGCTCTGACGGCGGCGGGTGAGGGGGCACCACGCGAAGACTCTACCGGGGGCGTCGACGCGGCCGGGGAAGGGCGCACGCCGGCCCCCCTCACCCGCGGCTCGCAGACTCGCCGCGACCTCTCCCCCCAGACGGGGGGCGAGGTGGGGGTGGCTGGCGCAACGCAATGCTCGCCCACCTGCATTGCTGGTGAGGGGGTCCACGGTACGAGGCGCGCCGGACACGCGATCGGTCCCACAGACGTTCCGTCACCGCAGGTAGCGGTTGACGACGTTCTCCAGCAGCTCCTGCCGGCCGGACGTGTTCTTCTCGGCCTCCCCCTTCTTGAGCATGTACGCTTCGAGTTCGTCGAACTTCGCCTTGCCGGCCTCGATGTCGGCGCCGATGCCGGTGTCCCACGAGGCGTAGCGCTGCGCGACGAAGTCCTTGAGCACGCCGTCCTTTCGGATCGCGGCGGCGATCTTCAGGCCGTGGGCGAAGGCGTCCATCCCGCCGATGTGCGCGTGGAACAGGTCGATCGGCTCGAAGCTCTCGCGGCGCACCTTCGCGTCGAAGTTCAGCCCGCCGCTGCCGAGCCCGCCCTGGTTGAGCACCACGAGCATCACCTGTGCGGTCTCGTACAGGTTGTTGGGGAACTGGTCGGTGTCCCAGCCGAGGAGCTCGTCGCCGCGGTTGGCGTCGATGCTGCCGAGCATGCCGTAGCTGCTGGCGTAGGTCAGCTCGTGGTGCATCGAGTGCCCGGCGAGCGTGGCGTGGTTGGTCTCGATGTTGAGCTTGAAGTCCTTCTCGAGCCCGTAGGTCCGGAGGAACGCGACGCACGCGGCGGCGTCGCTGTCGTACTGGTGCTTGGTCGGCTCCTTGGGCTTCGGCTCGATGAGGAACTGGCCGGTGAACCCGATCTTCTTCTTGTACTCGACGGCGAGGTGCAGGAACTTGGCGAGGTGGTCGAACTCGCGGCGCAGGTCGGTGTTGTAGAGGTTCATGTACCCCTCGCGGCCGCCCCAAAACACGTAGTTCACGCCGCCGAGTTCCTTGGTCGCCTCCATGGCCTTCTTCACCTGCGCGCCGGCGTACGCGAACACGTCGGCGTTGCAGCTCGTGCTGGCCCCGTGGACGAACCGCGGGTTGCTGAACAGGTTGGCGGTGCCCCAGAGCAGGTTGATGCCGGTGTCCTTCTGCTTCTGGCCGAGCTTCTTGACGACCGCGTCGAGGTTCTTGTTGCTCTCGGCGAGGTTCTTGCCCTCCGGGGCGACGTCGCGGTCGTGGAAGCAGTAGAACGGGACGCCGAGCTTCTGCATGAACTCGAACGCGACGTCGACCCGCTTGAGGGCCATGTCGAGCGAGTCGGTGCCGTCCTCCCACGGCCGCACGGCGCACCCGGGGCCGAACGGGTCGCCGCCCATCCCGCGGAACGTGTGCCAGTACGCGACGCCGAACCGGAGGTGGTCCTTCATCGTCTTGCCGTCGACGACCTCGGACGGATTGTAGTGCCGGAACGCGAGCGGGTTGGTGCTGTCCGGGCCTTCGTACTTGATCTGCGCCACTTCGGGGAAGAAGCTCATTGGGGTCACCTGGGAGGGAGTGCGGCCGTGTTGTGAGGGTAGCGGTTCGGTGGCCGCTCGGGTAGGATGGCGGGTGTCGAAACGGAGGCCGAGCATGAGCGCCGCAACCACCACCCCGCCCGCTGCCACCAACGGCGTCCACGCCTCACCCGTGGAGTACGTCAAGGCGCTCCCACCCGAGGACAAGCAAGCGGTGTTCCTGAGCCTGCTCCGCGAGGCGCTGGCCGAGAACGGGGACGCCGGGCTGCTGCCGGTGGACGATGAGAACGGGAAGCCGTTCGGTTACTACGTTCCGCCCAAGGCAGCGGCCGAGATCGCCGAGCGGGAACTCCCGAAACTCTCTCCCGAGCGGGAGCGCGAATTGGCCGACCGCCTGACGCGCCTGCACACCGCCGTCCCGATCGAGCAGGTCATTTCCGAACTCAGAGGACAGGCAGAGCAGGCTCGAACTGCACAACCGTAATCGTCCGCACCGTGCCGCCGAACAAGCGCCGCACCTCGGCCATGTGGTACACAACCCAGATCCCGTCCGCGTACCGCCACCAGCGCTCGTTCCCGTCGGCCGCTCGGGTTCGGCGCACGCCGGTGGGAATTCCCTGGTGCTGGTGGAACTGTTGGGTGATGTCTTCGAGGTACACCGTACCCACATCAAGGGCCGCCGCCTTCGTTCGGCACCGCGATTCGAGCAGTCGGATCAACTCGTGACGCGCCTCGGGCAGAATCTGTACGACGACTTTCATGGCGCACCTCCCGCGTCGAGTGTACCCGATCACTCCTTTCCGAGCACCAGATCGACGACCCAGCACCCGCCGCGGCAGGCTTGTAGCCCCGGACGGGGCGGCGGATGGTAGCCAGGGGTGCGGCCCGCTTCGGGCAAACCCCTGGTCCC
>NZ_JBHYGG010000195.1:0-3973 GCF_051859125.1 Gemmata sp. | reverse complement strand
CGTCAGGATCACCCCGGAGGGCGTCAACTACCTCCCAAAATCCTGGAAACTACTGATTAAGAAACGCCTAGAAAATGAGACTCACTTCGACATCTGCTGGGAGGTATTTATCGCCGTATCCCACACCGAGGACAACGTGGCGAGTAGTCGCTCCCACGCGGGTGCCAAGTGCGACTGCACGACGCGCATTGGTTGAGTGGCCTCAACGTCCCGCGACCGGCGTCGCCATTGGAAGGGCTGACTGCCGCCGTAATGATGGCCCCCAGGGCAGCAACAACGACCAGCACCGTACAGCAGAACCCCACGATCTGGTTTGCGAACTTGATGGCGAGCAGAACGAGCAAGAACCCGACCACCGACCCGCCCATAAGGATTGCCACCGGGCGAGCGGCTGAGGATTTCTTCAGGCGACGGGGCAGGATGAATACCCCACTGTCGCTGTCGTCGTACTCCTCCGGCAACGGCTCGTCTCGGTCCGCTTCTCCCTCCGTGATCTCCACGCTCGCCCCGCACGACGGGCACGCCGCCCGTGTTCCGGGCCGGTCGGGTGAGAGCGGTACCTCGGCCGTACACATTGGGCAACGAACTCCCACCTTCTCTCCGCTTCGCTGGCGATCGATCCGAACGGTGGACGCACATATTTGATCAACTGGGCGAGCCCACCGCCAACACGAATCGTCTCAGACCCCCCCAACCGACATCGCCGCCCGGGCGGTTCTGCGCGATGCTCTCCGAGCATGGCGTTCCGGCTCCTCATCATCAGCGGCCCCCATCGCGTCGAGTACGGCCGGTTCCGGGCCGCCCTCGACCGCCTCCCCGCCAACCGCCTACCGGACCTCGTGATCCTCACCACCGGCGGCCCCGGCGTGCCAGCCCTGGCGAGTTGCTACGCGGCCGAGCGGGGGCTGGCGCTGACCACCGTCCCCATCGACTCGACCCGCCGCAGCGACACGGAAGCCGAGGAGTTTCGGGCCACGAAGCTGGCGGGGATGGCCGACGCCGCGGTCCTCGTCGGCGAGCCGGCTGACTGCCGGCGGCTGCTCGACGCGGCCGAGGTGAGGAACCTCCGGGTGGTGCGGGTGGAGATTCGAGAGGCGAGGGCGAAGCGGGCCGGGGACGACGAGGGGAAGCCGGAGCCGGTCCTGAAGGCACCTCCGCCCGCGGGGGTCGGCCTGCCGGACTGACGCGATTCGGACCGCGACTGCGGCGTGTGCCGCCGGTTCGAGAAGCTGGCCGACGCCGACGGGCAGCGCCTGGTGATCGGCGACCGGGTGGCGCTCGACGAACCGTACCGCGGGTTCCCCGGCGGGCGGATCAGGGACTTGTTCCCGGGCGTCCTGGCCCGATGGCGGGAGTCGAGGTCGAGCCCGGGCGGACGGTGGACGCGCTCTGCCGGCGGCTGCGGCGGGCGCGACAACCGGCAGTCGGGCACGTCTCGTACACGACCCACTCCGGCGGTCGTGTACGAGACGTGCCCGACTCAGCGAGGCCGCCGTGGTCGTGATGGCCGCGGTCGCACGATCGGACGATGGGGGTTCCTACCAACCGGTCCGCCCCGCGCACCACTCGTGTGCGCGGGGCGGACGAGACAGACCGGGGGGGCGTGGAGTGTCCTGGCCGACTCAGGACTTCCCCTTGAGATCGAAGTTGACCCCTTGGTGCTTCCCGGACTTGACCTCGGCGGTCAACTTGCTCTCCGAGTTGTACTCCTTCGGGATCATCGGCTCCTTCGGGGCGGTACCCATGACCGGATCGACCTTCCCGCTCGCCTTCAAGGCGCTGATCCGGACCCGCTTCGGACCGGGCGTGGTGGCGACGGTGTAGTAGCCGCTGGTGATCGCGCCCGCGGCCGGCGATCCGTTCCCGTCGATCGCCTCGAACACGATCTCCCCCTCCTCCACCGGCGCGTCGTTGTAGGTCACCTTGCCGCTGACCTCCCCGCCCTTCTCCCCGCTGCAACCGGACCCGACCAGGAGAGCCGCCCCGAGCGCCAGGGCGGCCGAGAACCGCTGGTACATCATCACGCTCCTGGGGGTTACTCGTTGGGGGTGACTTCGTTGAGCGCCCGGGTGCCCATGTCCCGCCAGGTCGACTGCGTGATCGCGTCGCGGACGAACCGGACGCTGCCGTCGGCCATGCTCGCGTTGACCCCTCCCGTGTGCATGCTCCGGGCGAAGACGGCCGATGCCAGGGACCCGCCGCACGGCGCCTTCGGGGCGGCGACGCAGAACCCCTGGGGGTTGTCGCCGACCGTCGTGTTCGGCGGGTTCGCGGTCGAGAACTCGGTGCCGGCGTGGACCGAGTTCCAGATGCGGCCGCGGATGTCGTGGGTGCCGGTGTCCTGCACGAGGAGGATCTCGCTCACCATGACGGTGTTCGTCGTCCCGTCGGTGACGTCGGTGATCCTGACCTTCGACTTGCCGTAGAACATGCCGTTGTTGCTGAACCCGCCGGTCCCGTCGGCGACGGCCGAGGCGCTGCCGTGGCAGGTGACGTAGTTCGTGTGCGACCCCTGGCCCAGCGCGGACACCTTGCCGCCGCCCGGGTCGCTCGGGCAGACCAGCGTCGGGATCACGACCTTCGCCTCGGCGACGCCGAGGGTGTGCGTGGTGGGCGCCTTGAGGAAGGTGTTGAAGGTCTGGTAGAGGGCCCCCTGCTCGATGTACGGGAGGATGAAGTGCACCCAGCAGGTGCGGTCGTAGTCGCTGCCGCCGTGCGGCCAGCCCGTCCCGTAGAACCCGAGCGGCTGGCCCGGCGGGAACGCGGCGTAGGTGTCGTGGTGGTTGTGCAGGGCGAGCGCGACCTGCTTCATCTTGTTGCTGCACGACATGCGTGCGGCGGCCTCGCGGACCTTCTGCACGGCCGGCAGGAGCAGCCCGATGAGGATGGCGATGATGGCGATGACGACGAGGAGCTCGATCAACGTGAACCCGGACCGTTTGGGGTCGCGACGGAGCATGGGAGTGGCCTCTGTGGGGAAGGATGGCGCAGCACCCCGACGACTGGTCCAGGGTGCCGAATAACAGCACTGAATTATTGGCGCCGCGCGCCATGTTTCACGGAAAAAATGTAACGAACCTCGGCGGCCTGGCCGCCGCGTGAGCCCCGGTCAGCGAACTCCGGCCGGCCGGGCGGCACACCTGGGGCGGCCACAGAACAGGTGGTGCCGGGCGCCGGTGAACCCCTTCCCGCACCGCTCGCACACCCCGTCCCACGTCGGCCCCGCGGCGCAGGTCCCGGCACCGCGGCCGGCCCCCGCGCACCAGGTCGGTCGTGGTCCGCTCTCCCGTCGCCCCACTGTGAGGCCCAGTCAGCGGCCACGCTCTTCCTCGACCCGGATCTCCCACCACGCGGGGACGGCCGTGGCGTTCACCCTGTCCGGTCCGTGTTGCCGGAGCCGCAGCGTGCCCCGCACCAGCCGCTCGCCCTCGCGCGCCTCGAGCCGCCGGCCGAGCAGCGTGTACGGCGGCTTCTGAGCCGGCAGCACCGCGGTGACGGTCCGCCCGTCGAGGGAACGGGTGCGCTCCAGCGAGACGTCCCCGAGGTCGAGGTCCGAGGGTCGGCGGCGAGGACGGCCAGCGCGAGCGCCAGGAACACGGAGCGGTCCTCGGGGTGGTCACGGGAGCGTGCCCGTACCCGGCGGCTCGACCAGTCCGCGGCGCTGGAGGTGCCTGGCCACGAACCAGCACGCCGCCGCCCAGGCCGTGCCCGCCGCCCACCCCGCGGCCACGTCCGTCGGGTAGTGGACCCCCAGGTACACGCGACTGGCCCCGATCAGGGCGGTCAGGAGGACGGCCACGCCGACGAAGTACCCCCTGGCCCACCGATCCCCGACGAGCCGGGCCAGGAGCGCCCCGAGGGTCAGGTACACGACGGCCGACACCAGCGCGTGCCCGCTCGGGAAGCTGTGCGACGCGACGGCCGCGTCGGTCGTCACCGCCGCCCCGGTCAGGTCCAGCGCCCCGACCAATTC
>NZ_JBHYGG010000194.1:0-4084 GCF_051859125.1 Gemmata sp. | reverse complement strand
ATTTGCTTTTGGTTTGTAGGGGCCGCCCTCCGTGGCGGCCCGCGCGGGGCGAACGACTCAACAGTGCAACCCATGCGGTGAAGTGCCGCGCGACGGAGAAGGCCCGGCAAACTGGGGGGCGGGTAGCGGTTGAAGCGGTCGCCCGGATTGTGTGGATTCTTCCCGCGGGCGAGCCGATACCACTCCCACGACGAAGCGGATCGGCACCGGTGCCGCCGCGCCACCCCGGAGGGTCACGGATGAGCCCGCAATTCTGGCCCCGCCTGGGGGGGACGTTCGCGCTCGGGCTCGCCGCACTCGTCGCCGACCGCGCGCCGGCCGCCGAGCCGCCGGCCCCGCTTCCCGTATTGCCCGCGGTCCACACCGAGCCCGTCGCGGCCCCGCAGCCGCAGCCCGAGATCGAGCGGTTCCACGGCACCGTCCGCGTGAGCCCGATGACCCCGCCGGCTCCCGCGATGCGGCCCCCGGCCGTCGAGATGGTGCCGCCGCTCGAACCGCCCGTTTTGCAGGTCGAGGCCCGCACGCCGGCGGTCCCGGTCGTTCCCGATACGCGGGTGACCGACGCGGTCGTCGACACGCTCGCCACGGTCCGCGACGACACCCGCCGGGTCTCGACCGCGGCCGCGGTGCTGCTCGGGCAGGTCGGGAACTGGATGACGGCCCCGACGCCGCACCCCGAGCCGCGGGCGATCTTCCCGATCACCGTCACGGTCCCCGCACCATCGGCTCCGGCTCAGCCGGCGTACTACCCGCAGGTTCCGCCGTGGACGGTTGCGGTTCCGGGCTCGCTGCCGGCGTTTGCACCGCACGCGGTCGCACCGGTCTCGGCCGCCGTACCCCAACCCGCCGCCCCGCTCCAGCCCACGATCATCGTCGTCCGCGAACCGGCTCCGGTCGCGGCCCCGGCCCCGGTGGTCGCGGCCCCGGTCGTGCCCGCGCCGGTCGAAGCGGCCCGCACCGGGTTCGCGCCGGAATCGCTGCTCGGCTTCGGCGTCGGCGCGCTCGGTCTCGGCGTCGGGCTGATGGGCTGGCTCAGGACGAGCCGCAAGAAGCAAGTGGAGGCGTCCGCTGCGGCCGCAACGTTCGAGCTTCCGTCGCCCGCTCAACGGCCGCTCGACGGCGTGGTTCTCTCGAACGGCCTGTACGCCGGCCCGCGGCCGGACCTCGCCGAGAAGTTCGACCTCGGCCCGAGCTACCACGACGAGCAGGAGCAGAAGAAGCAGCAGGAGGCCGAGAACCAGACCGCGGTTCTCGAGTTCATCCTGTCGCAGAACCTCGCGCTCCAGGCCGCGTTCGCCGGCCCGGCCGACGGCGCGCCGGCCGCCGAATAACCCGCGTTCCACGAGACATTTTTTCACACGGAGGACGGACGATGGCGAACCCGGTGTTTGTCGGCATGGACCTCGGCACGTTCAAGACCTCGGTCGCCAGCTCGGCGGGCTACCGCGACGTGATCCCGACGGCCGTCGGGTGGCCGAAGGACCACATCGCCCGCACCGTCCTGGGCCGCGACGTGGTGTTCGGCAAGGACCTCGCCGAGCACCGGCTCGCGCTCGACGTCGTCCGCCCGTTCGAGAAGGGCGTGCTCAAGTACGGCGACGCGGCCAACTGCGGGCTGACCGCGCAGCAGATCGAGAAGCACGCGGCCGCCACCAAGCTCGTGATCGAGTACGCGGTCGGCATGGTGAACCCGAGCCGCGGCGACGCGGGCGCCCCGGTGTACGGTGTCATCGGCGTGCCGTCGCAGGCCGGCATGAAGAACAAGCAGTTCGTGATGGACGCGGCGGCCGGCGTGTTCGACGCGGTCGCCATCGTGTCCGAGCCGTTCACCATCGCCTACGGCATGAACCGCCTGACCGACACCTTGGTCATCGACATCGGGGCCGGCACCATCGACATCTGCCCGATCTACGGCGTGTACCCGGCCGACGACGAGCAGGTCACGCTGCCCATCGGCGGCGACGCGGTGGACGAGGAGTTCGAGAAGCTGCTGAAGGCCCGCCACCCGCGGGTCCAGGCGTCGCGGAACATGGTCCGCGAGATCAAGGAGAAGTACGGGTTCGTCAGCGACGTGGGCGAGAAGGCGGTCGTGTCGCTGCCCGTCGACGGTAAGCCGACCCCGATCGACGTGACCGAGCCGCTGAAGGCCGCGTGCTCGGCACTCGTGAAGCCGGTCGTCGAGGCGGTGTGCAATCTGATCGCGAAGTTCGACCCCGAGTTCCAGCAGCGGCTGCGGCAGAACATCATCCTCGGCGGCGGCGGCAGCCAGCTCAAGGGGCTGGACCGCGTCATCGAGGTCGCACTGGCCGAGTACGGCGGGGGCCGCGTGACCCGCGTGACCGACGCGACGCACGCCGGGTCCGTCGGCGCGCTGAAGCTCGCCATGAACATGCCGGCCGCTGGGTGGACGGCGCTGTCCGCCAAAATGAAAGCTGCCGCCCCGGCCCCGAAGGCCGTGCCGATGGCCGCCGCGGCGTGAGGCGTGCGTCACGACGGTGGCACGGGCCGGAGGCCCGTGTCCCGCCTTCACAGGCCGGAGGCCTGTGCCACCGAGACAGGGTGAGGGAACTGCGATGACGAACGGAACCGGTCGGACGGCGCGCCGGGCCATCGCGGCCCTCATCGGCCTGGGCGGGCTCGGCGTGTACGCGACCGCACAGCCGCCGAAGCCGCCGCTGGTGGTGAAGTCGAGCGGGACGCCCGGTGTGTACGAGGTGACCGGTCCGACGCCGGCCGCGTACCTCCCGCCGACCGTGATCCCGGGCGTGCCCGTGCAACCGGCCGACCCGCCGGTCGCCGCCCGCGATCCGTCCCCGGTCACGCCGGCGTCGCACAACGCCCCGGTCGCCGCGAAGCCGGGCGTACTCCCCGGCGTTCCCGTGCCGCCCGCCGCGCCGACCGCATCGGTCGCGACCGCGCCCAGCGTGCCCCCGAATCCCGCCGTCGCAACGGCCGCGCCTGCCGTTCCCGCGAAGCCGGTTGCGGCCACACCGACTACGCCCGTCGAGTTCGTCCGCGAGCAGATGCCGCTCGCGCCGCTGCCGCCCGCGGGTGTGACCCCGGTGACGACCACGCAAGCGGCGGTGCCCGAAGGGCCGCTCGCCTCCGTAGCCGCGACCGTGCCGCCCCCGCAACTGCCGAAGCCCGTGGCCCCGCCAGTCGCTGTTACCACCCCGACGGTTCAACCGCCGGCCGTGGTGGTTCCGCCCGAATCGGCGCTCGCGAAGCCGCGGGTGGTCATCGAGGCCGGTTCGACGCAGGCTGTGGCCGCCGATCTCCCGGCCCCTCCGCCGGCGGCGGTGAGGTTGCCGAGCGTCCCTTCGCCTCCGGTTCTCCTCGCGCCGGTCCCAGCCGCACAAACGCCGGTCGTGCCGACCGCACCCCGCGTTCCGCCGGCCCCGGTCGCCCAGACCAGTCCGACGCCGGCCGTGATCCCGACCGTTCGCATCCCCGCGCCGCCCGCACCCGTCACCGTTCCCGCCGCACCGCAGCCGGACGAATCGACCGTCGTGGCCACCGAGGAGCCGGGGGCGTCGTGTGCGAAGTGCCGGCACGGAAAGGGGCATTCGTGCTGCGTGTGCGTCCCGGCGACCGTCCCGCCGCCGGTCGGCGCGTCGGCGCGGGCCGCGTTCGCGACCCAGCGAGCCAACGCGCTCGACGAGTCGACGGTGATCTACCGCGAGGACTTCGACGCCGGTACGGACCGCCTGAACCCGACGGGCGAGCGGCACGTCGCGGGGATCGCGCGGCGGTTCGACCAGACCCGCGGGCCGGTGAAGGTCGAACCGACCGGCGACCCCGCCCTCGACCTGCGCCGCACCTCGACGGTGATCGCGGCGCTGACGAAGGCGGGCGTCCCGGTGCAGGTCGCCGCGAACCGGGTGCAGGGCGGCACGTCGCGGGCCGAGGGGATGCCGGCGACCGACATCGAACCGGCGTTCGCCCGGTACAGCTACGGCGGGTACGGCGTCGGCGGCGCGGGCGCGAACTTCGGGGCGTACACTACGTTCGGCCCGTTCTCGCTGTACCGCTGATGCGTGGGTGAACCAGAAACGTCCGCGGGGCGGGTGGCTCGTGCCACCCG
>NZ_JBHYGG010000193.1:0-4105 GCF_051859125.1 Gemmata sp. | reverse complement strand
ACCAAGAGCGGACACTGCTTGTAGGGGCCGCCCTCCGTGGCGGCCCGCCGACCGCGTCGGGTGTGGACCCGGGCGCACCCGCTGCCGCGGCTACGCGGTCGCGCCGCCCGGCTTCATCTTCGTGGTGGCGGTCTTGTCCTTGTCGCCGTGCGAGCCGTTGGCCCCGTTCGCGGGGGCCGGGCCGTGGGCGGTCGGCTCGACCCACCCGACGTACCCCGGGCCGATCGGCCCCGACGGGTTCGCGGCGAATGCGCCGTCGACGAGCAACTTCTGCTCGCGCTCGTGGACGTGGTGCGACCCGGTCGAGGGGCTCGCGCTGGCGTCGCGGCCGACGTACTCGAACGGGAAGTTCATCGCCCGGAGCCGGGGCTCGACGAACGACCACCCGCCCATGTTCTGCGACTCCTCTTGCACCCACACCCACTCGCGGCACTTCGGGAACCGGCTGAGAACGGCCGCGAGTTGCTCCGCGGGCCACGGGTAGAACTGCTCGAGCCGCACCACCGCGACGCTCTGGGCCTTGGCCTCGTCGCGCCGGGCGGCGAGGTCGTAGTACACCTTGCCCGAGCACAGCAGCACCCGGGTGACCGCGGCCGGGTTCGCCTTCTGGTCGTCGAGCACCTCGCGGAAGTGGTTCCCCGTGGTGAACTCCGACACCGGCGACGCGGCCTGGTGCTCGAGCGGCTTCTTGTCGGTGAACCGGAGCAGGCTCTTGGGGGTCATCACCACGAGCGGCTTGCGGAAGTTCCGCCGCACCTGCCGCCGGAGCATGTGGAAGTACTGGGCCGGGGTGGTCGGGTACACGACCTGCATGTTGTCCTCGGCGCACATCTGGAGGAACCGCTCGAGCCGGGCCGACGAGTGCTCCGGCCCCTGGCCCTCGTAGGCGTGCGGGAGCAGCATCACGAGCCCGTTGGACCGGTTCCACTTGGACTCGCCGGACGTGAGGAACTGGTCGATGATGACCTGCGCGCCGTTGGCGAAGTCGCCGAACTGGGCCTCCCACATGACGAGCGAGTGCGGGTCGTCGAGCGCGTACCCGTACTCGAACCCGAGGACCGCGGCCTCGGACAGCGAGCTGTCGAACACGTCGAACGCGGCCTGCTTCGGGTCCAGGGTCGCGAGCGGGTAGTGGTCGGCCCCGGTGTTGAAGTCGACCACGACCGCGTGCCGCTGGGTGAACGTGCCGCGGCGGCTGTCCTGGCCCGAGAGCCGGACCGGCGTGCCCTCGAGCACGAGCGAGCCGAACGCGAGCGCCTCGGCGGTGCCCCAGTCGAGGTGCCTGCGGGCCTTGATATTGTCGCGGCGCGCCTCGAGGATCTTCTGGAGGTTCGGGTGCGGGGTGAACCCGGCGGGGAAGGTGCCGACCGCGTCGGCGACGCGGTCGAGGGTCGCGTCCGGCACCCCGGTGGCGACCGGGGCGTGTGAGTAGTCGTGGGTGAACCCCTTCCACCGGCCCGAGAACCCCTCCATGCCCCGCTTGCGGCTCTGGCCGCTCTTCACGAACGCCTTGGTCTCGTCGTACGCCTTCTGCATCCGCTGCTTGTACTCGTCGGCGGCGGTGTCGGCGACCTGCACGGCCTCTTCGAGCTTGCCGGCGAACGCCTCGCCGATCGCCTCGGACACGTGGGCCGCGACGCCCCCGCCGCCGGACGTCTCCTCGGCGAGGTGCTTCGCGTACACCCGCGACAGCGGCTCCTTCTTCTCGATCACCTTGGACTGGATCGGCTGCGTGTACCCCGGGTTGTCGCCCTCGTTGTGCCCCCACTTGCGGTAGCACACCAGGTCGATGACCACGTCCCGCTTGAACTGCTGCCGGAACTCCAGGGCCAGTTCGGCGACCGCGACGCACGCCTCGGCGTCCTCGGCGTTGACGTGGAACACCGGGGCCTGCACGAACTTCGCGATGTCGGTGCAGTACTGGGTGCTGCGGGAGTCGCGGGGGTTGGTGGTGAACCCGATCTGGTTGTTGATGACGACGTGGACCGTGCCCCCGGTGCGGTACCCCGAGAGGGTCATCAGGTTGAACGTCTCCATGATGACGCCCTGGCCGGCGAACGCCGCGTCGCCGTGGATCAGGATCGGCACGCCGGTCTTCCGCTCGCTGTCGCCGTGCAGCCGCTGCTTGGCCCGGACCCGGCCCTCGACGACCGGGTTGACGATCTCCAGGTGGCTCGGGTTGGGGGTGACCGACAGGTGGACCGACTGGCCGTCGGCGGTCTCGATGTCGGCGGAGAACCCGAGGTGGTACTTCACGTCCCCGTCGCCGTCGTGCGTGGACATCGGCAGGTAGTTGTCCTCGAACTCGTTGAAGATCTCGGCGAACGGCTTGTTCAGCGTGTTCGCGAGCACGTTCAACCGGCCCCGGTGGGCCATGCCGATGATGAACTCCTTCACGCCCAGGGCCGGGCCGCGCTCGATGATCGCGTCGAGCACCGGGATCAGCGTCTCGCCGCCCTCGAGCGAGAACCGCTTCTGGCCGACGTACTTGGTGTGCAGGAACTTCTCGAACAGCTCCGCCTGGTGGAGCGTCATGAGGATCCGGTACTTCTGCCGCAGCGCCATCGGGAACCGGTTGCGGACCGGCTCCATGCGGCCCGCGAGCCACCGCCGCACCTCGAGCGAGTCGATGTGCATGTACTCGGCACCGATGGTGCGGCAGTACGTTTCTTCGAGCGACTGGAGCAACTCGCGGAGGGTGACGGGGCAGCCTTCGAGGCCGAAGTACATCGAGGCGTCGATGGTCTTGTCGAGGTCGGCCGTTGAGAGGTCGTAGGTCTCGATGGCGAGGAGCGGGGACTTGGTCGGGTGCGCGAGGGCCAGGGGATCGGTCCGGGCCTGGAGGTGCCCGGCCTGCCGGTACCAGTTCACGAGCCGCACCACGCCGGTCTGGAGCCGCAGGTCGGCCCCGCTGGCCGCCGCGGGGGCGGACCCGGTGCCGGGCTGGCCCGGGAGCGCGCCGGCGAACTGCATCCCCGCGAAGAACGCCTGCCAGGTGGCATCGACCGACCCGGGGTTGGCCTTCCAGCGGCCGAACATCTCGTCGACGAGTTCGCCGTTCTCGCTGAACATTCCGAGGGCTCCGGGCGGGCGGCAGGCGGGCGGAGAGGTGCGGTTAGAGATACTCCGGCCGCCGGACGGGACAAGGACACCGTGAACGCGGGAGGTGCTCCGGCGCACTCCCGGTACCAGCGGCTGGCCGCTTTCGCTGCCGGTGCCTCTATTGTAGCGCATCGGCGGTCGGGAGGGCTCACGGTTTGAGGGCGGGGAGGTCGAAGTCGCTCGCCGCGGTTCCCGCAGGGGCGAG
The DNA here is from genome assembly GCF_051859125.1 of Gemmata sp. Lineage (NCBI taxonomy): Bacteria > Pseudomonadati > Planctomycetota > Planctomycetia > Gemmatales > Gemmataceae > Gemmata > Gemmata sp. The sequence continues at coordinate 798 of NZ_JBHYGG010000193.1, read as the reverse complement.
GCCGATCGTTGCCCCCTTCCAGTTGTTGTCCGAGATGTAACACGGGCGGGTGACGGGCCGGGTGAACGGACTCGCACCGTGGGCGAGCAGCAACCGCACCATCTCGACGTGGCCCTTCCCGATCGCAACGCGAAGCAGTGGCGTGTCGTGCCAGGGCGACTCGGCCCAGCAGACGTTCGCGAGCTGCTTCGACAGGCCGAACACTTCGGCGAGTTGCAGGTAGCCTTCCACCTCCTCGCGCCTGCCCAGCGCGACGGCCGAGTAGAGGTCGAGAACAGCCCCGTGCTTTAACAGAAGTTCGGCGATCTCACGGTGGCCGCGGCTCGCCGCGAGTTGGAGAGGCGACGTCCAGCCCCACCCGTCCGCGTGGACGTCGGCCCCGTGGGCAAGCAGAACCTTCACGACCGCAGTTTTGCCCCGGTCCGCCGCGATCTGAAGCGGCGTGAGCGGGAGCTTGGTGCGGGTCTCAACCGCGTTGAGGAGGTCGGGGCGACACACGAGGATCAGGTGGACGCGCAGCGCGTTCCCCTCGCGCACGCCGGCGTGGATGCTGAGCCTCCAGCTTTGTGTTTCGGTGGGGCACGTCGAATTGACGAGGAACAGAGCGACGGCGAGAGCGGACATGGCGGCCACCTCCGTGTGATGCTGACGGAGTACCCGAACGCCCGCACCTTCGCCAGTCGAACACGCGTAGACTCGCCGTGAAAAGAACGCGCGGCGGACGGGTCGAGGTGGCACCCCCTCACCCGCCGCGCCCCCCCCACCTCTCCCCCGAGACCGGGGGCGAGGGGGGGGGGG
>NZ_JBHYGG010000192.1:0-4240 GCF_051859125.1 Gemmata sp. | reverse complement strand
CAGGCACCGGCCTCACAGAGGCCGGCTACAGGAACACATCACCCGGATTCGGTATCAGTCGAACATCTGGATCAACTCCGTCACGCTGGTGAGCGACTCCAGGTCCCAGCACCGGGCCAGCACCCGCCCGGCCCGCGCCGCCCCGTACTTCGGCTCGACCGCCCGGCGGAACTTCGCCTCGACCTCGGCATCGGTCATCGGGTTCCCCGCGTGCCCGCGGGGGAACTCGACCTCGCGGACGACCTTCCGCCCGTCGGCCAGGGTCGCCGTGATGCGGTTCGGGATGCCCTTCGGGTAGCGGGCGTCGAGGCCCGCGTCGTGGTTCACCGTCACCTTGCCGGTGAACGCGACCCGGGCCGGGTCGGTGAAGTGCTTCTCGTCGAACGTCTCGAGGTACACGTCGCCGTCGAACAGCGCCGCGGCCGTGCAGTACGGCAGGCTGTGGTCGGCCGTCTCGCGGGTCCTCGGGGTCCACGCCTCGGGGTACTTCCCGATGATGTTGTAACTCGCCTCGAACGTGTCGATCGTGACCGACGCGACCTTCGACACGTCGCCGCCCAGCTCGGCCCGGATCTGGAGCGCCGCGTCGATGGCGCTCTGCGAGTGGTACTCGGCCGGCCAGAACTTGATGTACGTCTTGTTGATCATGAACCCGTCGGCGTTGCCGATCTCGCCGCCGAACGGGGCCGGGTCGAACGGCTCGCGGGACACGAGCTGGAAGAACCCCAGGTCGCCCTCGAAGATCGGGGCCGGGCCGGTCAGCCCCTCGGCCGCCAGCGTCGCCGCGAACACCCCGTTGCGGGCCGCGTTCGCGAACGCGCACCCCTTCCACTCGCTCAGCTCCCCGCTCCGGGTCTGCCGCAGCGCGACGTTGCACACGCCCGCCAGCCCGACGGTGTGCGTGAGCTTCGTGGCGTCGAGCTTCATCAGCTTGCCGGCGGCGACGGCCGACGAGATCGCCCCGTAGGTGACGTGGTCGACGCCGACGCGGCGCAGGCTGGCCGCGTCGCAGAACCGGCACTGGATCTCGTAGGCCAGCACGGCCGCGGTGATGAGGTCCCGGCCGCCCGCCCCGGCCGCCTCGCCGACCGACAGAACGGCCGCGAGGTTGTCGCTCGGGTGCGCCGGCTCCTTGCTCAGGTAGGTGTCGTTGAAGTCGAGGTAGCGGATGAGCACCCCGTTGACGAACGTGGCCCACTCGGTGCTCGACCGGCCGCCGCCGAGGAGCGAGGCGCCGGGGTTCCCGCTGACGCGGAGCGCGCACTTGCGGGCGATGTGGTACGCTTCGGCCGGCATCGCCCCGACCGCGGTGGCGAACGAGTCGATGAACCGCCGCTTCGTCTCGTGGACGGCCTCCTTGGTGAGCGCGTCGAACGAGAGCCCAACGGCGTAACTGGCGAGGCGGCTGGCGAGCGTCGGTGCGGCCATGAGTTCCCCCGGTGATGAGACGGGGGATGTTGTAGCGACTCCGGGCGGCCGCGCGTCACGCCACGCGGCGCAGCTCGGTGCTCCGGTTACCGGCGAACCGCGCCCGCACGAACTCGCGGTACCACGCGACCGTCTCGGCCAGCGCCGCGGCGGTCCCGAGCGACGGCCGCCACCCGAGCGGGTTGCCCTCGGGCACCGCGCCGTCGCCGGCCGCGGCGCACCCGGCGTACGCCGCCGCGACGAACCGCGCCATCGTCTGGTCGGTCTTCTCGCACCCCGAGCGGAACGTGCAGTCGTGTGACTCGCCGCGAACGGCGACCGCCTCGGCGAGCAGCAGGCACGCGCGGGCCGCGTCGCGGACGAACACGAAGTCGCGGGAGCGGGTGTCGGCCGGCACGGTCGGCTCGTGGTTGAGGAGCCCGAGGACGGTCCGGGGCACGACGCGCGTGAGCTTGCGGTCGCCGCCGCCGAACAGCTCGCCGAACCGCGCGGTGCCGACGGGGTTGGTCGCGACCGGGGCGTCGTCGCCCGTCACGAGCCGGAGCTGGCCCGCGGGCTTGGCGACGACGACGGGAATGCGGGGGTGGTAGACGGCGGCCGCGTCGAGGAGCGGCTCGGTGCCGGTGCCGGCGAGGTGGAACGCGGCGGACACCTCGTGAACGGCCAGCGCGCTGTGGAGCCGGCCGCGGTCCTCGGTGCGCCCGTGGACGACGCGGAACTGACCGGTGGCGTGCTCGCGGGCGAACTCGCTCCCGCCGGCCCGGCCGCGGACGAGCCCGACGACGCAGGCCCCGCGGTCGAGGAGCTCGCGGGTCACGGCGCGGCCGAGGAACCCGGTACACCCGGTGACGAGAACGCGGCGACCGTGCCAGGGAGACGTGCGGGCATCCATGCGCCACTCCGTTTCGGGCGACCAGATTGGTGCGGCACCGTAGCCGCGACCCCGACCCGCGGTCAAGGGGGAAGCGCGAGGGAGCGGTGCGGATCGCGACGAGCACTGCCGGCTTGTCCGACACGCGGGTCGCCGCTCGCGCCGGTCCGGGTTGCGGAGTCCCACCAGCATCGGAGGCACAGCTACGCGGTCGCGAGCAGGTCGTCCCACCCGGGTGCGTCGGCGACGCGGTCGATCATCCGCTCCAACCGCTCGCGGTCCTCGATCGCGCGTACGGCGGCCTCGGCGACCGGGCTCGGGGCACCGAACCGCCGCTGCGCCATTCGCAGCAGAACGTTCTGCTCCCCCTTCGCGACACCCTTGTTCAAGATCCACTGGTAGGTGGTCGAGTCTTCCATCAACATGCTGACCCTCCGGTACAGGTCGTCCACCCGGGGCTGGTCGTACCGCAGCCCGCACAGAACGAAGGTCGAGCCGATGAGCCCTTTCGTCACGTTATCCGGGGTGCCGGCGGCCCGCAACGTGTCGTTGAACCGCTCGAACGCCGCGGGCAGGTCGGCGTCCGCCTCGTTGGTCAGCAGCGCGAGCGGGGCGAGTCCGACGCCGCCGGCCAGGAACGCGGCGACCGGCTCCTGCCACACCCGCACCACGGCGTACCGGAACTCCAGGTGCGTGCTGCCGTCGGCCCCGGCGACCCGGTGCGTTCCCGTCATGTCCGAGGCGTTCGCCTTGGGCCGGAGGAGCAGCAGGACGCTGTGGACCGGCAGCCCGTGCTGGTGGCCGAGGAGCACGTTGTACCGGAGCAGGTCGGCCGGGATGCCGAGGCGGGGGTTCGCTTCCAGTTCCAGGTGCAGGAGTGCGGGAACCGGCCCGGCGATGTGGAACACCTTGTCGGCCTGCACCGTGGCCGAGAGGTCGGTGTCGAGCGCCCGGGGCGGTCCGGCCGGGATCCCGCACCGGGCGGCGAAGAACCCCGCCCACTCCGCCGCGTGGGCGTCGATCAGCGTGTTCAGGGTCGCGTCGAAGGGCTTGGCCACGCGGCGCACCTCTCCTGCCGGGCTGTCGGTGACGCTCAAGGTCCGCACAGCATACAATCAACCCGCATGGACGCAATCATTCTCGCCGCCGGCAAGGGCACCCGGCTCCGCCCGCACACCAACACCGTCCCGAAGCCGCTGTTGCCCGTGCAGGGGCGGCCGATCCTCGACTGGATCATCGGCGCGATGCCGCCGGTCGAGCGGCTGGTCGTCGTGGTCAATTACCTCGCCGAGCAGATCGAGGACTACCTCCGCACGCAGACGCACGTCCGCAACTGGGCGACCGTGCGGCAGACCGAGCCGCGGGGCACCGGCGACGCGCTCATGAGCTGTGCGGGGGCCGTCACCGGCGACCGCGTCATGGTGCTCAACGGCGACGACCTCATCGGCCGCTCCGACCTCGCCGCACTCGCCGCCGTGCCGATGGGGATTCTCACGCACGCCGTCAGCGAGCCCGAGAGCTACGGCATCGTGTTCCCGAGCGCCGGCGGCGCGCTCGAGCGGATCGTCGAGAAGCCGAAGGGGCTCGCGCCGCCGCAACTCGCGAACATCGGCGGGTACGTGTTCCCGAAGCGCGTGTTCGACCTGACGCTGCCGCTGTCGCCGCGGGGGGAGTACGAGATCACCGACGCGGTTTCGCAGCTCGCGCAGGAAGGTGGCTTCCGCGTCGTGCAGGCGTCGTACTGGCTGCCGATCGGCAACGTCGAGCAGTGGGAGGCGGCGCAAACCGCGGACGTGAGCGCGGTGCGGTGACGCGAGAAGACAGAAGAGGTTGATCCACAGATTACGCAGAAGACACAGATTAAAAGACAGAGGACAGAGGACCGGGTTTGGAGCCCCGGAGGGGCGGCGGATGGTAGCCAGGGGTGCGGCCCGCGTGCGG
>NZ_JBHYGG010000191.1:0-4264 GCF_051859125.1 Gemmata sp. | reverse complement strand
GCCCCCGGTCTCGGGGGAGAGGTCGCGACGAGGCTTTGCGAGTCGCGGGTGAGGGGGTGCGCCGCACGCGACCCGAACTGGCACCGTCACCCCGGCCCGTGTTCCGGGTAGCCGTGATAGCCGACACGTCCGGTCTCCAGGTCGACGGACACCAACAACTCGCCGCCGTCGATGACGTCCCCGTTCGCGGGGACCAGTTGGAACGTTGCCACCCACACGACGGGGTGCTTGGACGCTCGGCTCAGCCGCACCGCTGTGTCCGGGAACGTGCCGCGAAAGCGGAACCGGTCGCGGTCCGAGCGGGCCGCAACGAACGCCTCGGCCCGGCGGGTCGCTTCGGCTTCTGCCCCCGCTCTTGAGTACCGCAACCGTGCCACGGTGCCAGCTCCGTTTGCCTCACAACACCACGCGGTCACCGAAGCGCTGGGCGAGGGCGTGGCGGGCGGGCTTGTCGATGTCGGGGTTGTCGGTCAGGACCAGGCGGTCCAGGTGCGCGAGGGTCTCGGACTCGGCCAGGGCGTGCGCGCCGCTTGGGCCGATCCCGGCGTGCCGCAGCGACAGCCCCCGCAGCCGGCCCAGGTGCGGCGACGCCACCAGCGCCGCGACCCCGCTGTCCTTCACGCCACGCAGCGCGTGCTGCTGCGGGTTCAGCCAGTACCCCTCGGGATAGTTGATCGCGAGCGCCCGCAGGTCCGACAGCCGCGGACACGCCGCCACCGCCCGCACCGACACCGGGGTGATCGCCGTCGCCTCCAGCGCCAGCGACTCCAGGTACGGGAAGTGGCCCAGCCCCAGGAGCCGGTCGACCAGCTCGTCGGTCCAGTCCTCGTTCCGCACCTCCAGGTGCCGCACCTTGCGGAACGCCCGCGTCTCCAGCCCCCCGAGGATCACGAACGCCTCGAACGCCGCCGCGTCGAAGCCGTCCAGCCGCAACCGCGTGACCGGGTGCCGCGGGAGCAGCGCGAGCGTGTCGGCGGCGCGCCCGGCGCGGACGATCAGTTCGTCCACGAACCCGCGGCGGACCTCGTAGGCGGTGCGGAGTGGGCCGGCCGGGAACCCCCACTCGCCGCGGTGCCGTTCGAGCAACTCGGCGGCGCGGCGGGCGGTGGCGGCCTCGTCGGTCTCGGCCGGCTCCCCGGCGAGCGTGATCTGGAGGCGGATGAACTCGGCGCGCGCGGCCCCTGCCCCGCCGCCGTGCTCGTCGAGCCAGTCGGCGAGCGCCAGGCGCGGCGTGTCCTCCTCGGGCTGGTCGGCGATGGCCTGGTGGAGCTGGTCCGGTGTGCTCATGGGCGGCTTCAAGCGGTGCGGCGGACCGCGGCGAACCGGGCGTCGAACGCCTGACGGGTGGCCGCGCGGACGGTGTCGTCCGGGGTCGCGTCGAGGCACCGCAGGTTCCCGAGGTAGGGGCAGTCCATTAACGCACGGGTCGCGTTCTCGTTCAAGCGGCCGGTGAGGTAAAGTGCGGTCACCCGCTCGAGCCACGGCCGGTTGCACAGAGCGACCACGTTCCCGGACTTGCACGGCACCAGGAACAGCTCGCGGACCGGGGTGAGCGCCGCGAGCATCTCGCCCCGCTTGGTCACGACCGTCGCCGGGAGGTGGAAGTACTCGACGAACCCGCGGCGGAACACCCACCCGCCCCACTCGCCCGGCCCGCACCCGAGCACCTCGGCGAGCGGCCGCACCCACTCGCGGTCGTGCGCCACCAGCAGGTCGCGCTGGCGCACTTCCAGTTCGCGGCGACGCTCGGGATCGGCGACGCCGCGGGCGAGTTCGCACTGCACGCGGATGAACTCGCCGCGGGCCGGCTGGTCGTTCTCGTCGAGCCAGTCGGCCATCGCGAGCCGGAGCGTGTCGTCGTCCGGCTGGGCGATGAGCGCCTTGAGGAACGGGTTGTCGGGGCTCATGGCGGTCACCCGGGTGCGGGCGCGTCGGGGTCCAGCCCGGCCGCCCGGAGCATCGCGCGTAAGCGGTCGTTGTCCTGGACCGCCGCGTCGGCGCGCTGCTTCTCGGCCTCGGCGCGCTGCTTCTCGGCCTCGGCGCGCTGCTTCTCGGCCTCGGCGAGGTCGTTCAGCTCCTGGAACGACCGGAACCGGGTGCCATCGGGGCGGAACGCGACCAGTTCGAGCGGGCGGAACCCGAACCGCATCCCGAGCCGCGGGCTCGCGTGCCCGTCCATCTCGCGGACCGGCTCGGGCGCCCCCGTGCCGGGGTTCACCACGAACCCGACCCACGTCCCGGCCTCCGGGTCGAACTCGTAATACTCCTCGGCCCCGTGCCCGAAGTAGAACCGCCGCTTCTCCTCCATCTCGGCGTCGGTGTTGCTCGGGCCGAGCACCTCGAACACCACCTGCGGGAAGACGTTCGCCTCCTCCCAGAGCTTGTAGCTGCCGCGGTGCCCGCGGGGCCGGCCGAACGCGACGTACACGTCCGGCGCGTACCGGGCGGTCGGGTCGCGGCGGTCCACGTAAATCAGGTGGTCGCCGGCGACGAAGGCGTCGAGCGCGAAGGCGTCGATGTTGCCCTTGAGGGCGACGATGGCGTCGTACTGGCGGGTGTTCTCAGACATCGGCATCCCGTCCGAGTCGGGGAAGTCGAGTTCCGGGTCGGCGGTCGTCGTGTTCATGTAGTCCCTCACTCCGGGGGCTGACGCCGCCCGGCTCGCCGGGGCCAAACTCGCCTCACCCGATCACCACGCGGTCGCCGGGGCCGGGGACCGCGACGTCGTCGAACCCGGCGTCGCGGAGCGTCGCCGAGAGCGCCTCGGCCTGCTCCCGCTCGCCGTGGATCAGCCGCACCTTGCCGATCTTGCCCACCACCGGTCGGAGGTACGCCAGGAAGTCCTCCTTGTCGGCGTGCCCGCTGAACCCGTCGAGGTGGACCACGTCGAGCCACTTGTTCCAATCGCGGCCCTGGAACCGCACCGTCGGTTTCGGCTCCAGGAGCTTGCGGCCCACGGTGCCCGACGCCTGGTAGCTCACCAGGATGATCGTGCAGCGGGGGTCGTCCACGAGTTGTTTCAGGTGCTGCTGGATGCGGCCCGCGTCGCACATGCCGCTCGACGCGATGATGACCGCCGGCCCGGGCCGGGACGCGAGCCGGGTGCTCTCCTCGAAGTCGCGGACGTAGTTCACCCCGTCGCCGCCGAGGAGGCCGTGCCCCTCCTTCAGCGCCTGCGAGATGTCGGGCGAGAGGCTGTTCGGGTGCGCCCGGTACACCTCGGCCACTTCGGAGGCGAGCGGGCTGTCGACGTAGATCGGGATGTTCGGGATCTTCCCGGCCCGGAGCCCCTGCTGCAGCACGTGGATGATGAGCTGGGTGCGGCCGAGGCTGAACGCGGGGATCATGATCTTCCCGTCGCGGGCCACGGTGTCGCGGATCGCGGCGTACAGCTTCTCGACGGTCTCGGTGAACGACCGGTGGAGCCGGTTCCCGTAGGTGCTCTCGCACACGAGCACGTCGGCCGGGGGCACGTCGCCGGTGGGCTTGAGGATCGGGAGCCCGCGGCGGCCCATGTCGCCGCTGAACGACAGGGTGCGGTCCCGGTCCGGGCCGGCGAGGACCATGTGGATCATGGCCGAGCCGAGGATGTGCCCGGCCTCGATGAACCGGAACCGCACCCCCTTCACCGCCTCCGCGTCCCGCCCGTAGGGCACCTGCACCACCTGGTCGAACGTCTTCTCGACGTCCGAGTGGTGGTACAGCGGCTGGACCCACGGCTCGGCGTAGTTCCGGGCGATGTTGATGTGGGCCGCGTCTTCTTCTTGAATCTTGGCGCTGTCGGCGAGCATGACCCGGAGCAGGTCGCGGGTCGGCGGGGTGCAGTACACCGGGCCGCTGAACCCCTGCCGCACGAGCGTCGGGAGGTTCCCGCAGTGGTCGATGTGCGCGTGGCTGAGGATGACGGCGTCGACCTGGTTCGGGTGGAACGGGAAGTGCCCGTTCCGCTGCCGGGCCTCCTCGCGGCGGCCCTGGTGCAGCCCGCAGTCGAGCAGCACCTTACGGTTGCCGACCTCGACGAGGTGCATGGACCCGGTGACCCCGCCCGCGGCCCCCCAGAACGTGAGGGTCGGTTCGGTCGGGGGCGCGGCAGTGGGCGTGTCGGTGGGTTTCATCCCACCATTCTAACGCCCGCGGGGTCAGAGTGGGCAGTGGGGAGTGGAGAGTGGGGAGTTCGACCGAGAAGACGAAAGAGAAATGCGGTTTGTCGCTGCGGATGCGACGGCGGATGGTAGCCAGGGGTGCGGCCCGCTTCGGGCAAACC
>NZ_JBHYGG010000190.1:43876-67080 GCF_051859125.1 Gemmata sp. | reverse complement strand
GGGACCAGGGGTTTGCCCGAAGCGGGCCGCACCCCTGGCTACCGTCGGCCGCCGCCCTGCGGCTGCGACCCTCTGCCCACTTTTGTCTTCACTGCCCACTGCCCACTGCCCACTCACCTACTTCCGCGTGACGAAGTCGAAGATCGACTTGTGGAGCGGGTCGTCGAGCTGGACGAGGTTGATGACGATGCTGATGTGGCTCCGGTCCTTGCACACGAGCAGGTCGCACGGGTTGGCGGCCTTCCGCAGCGCCGCGTCCATGTCCTTGGCCATCGCGTCGAGGTGGTCGTAATCGTTGTCCGCGTACGCGATCAGGAACGGCGGGTGCTTGCCCGCGACGTGCGCGATCGGGGACGCCCTCAGGCACGCCGCCTCGTCCCGGCCGAACGCCTCCAGGAACACCTTCTCGTTGTGGTAGATCTTGTACACCCCGCTGATCGAGATGACGCCCTTGATCTCGCCCGGCGCGTGCTTCACCGCCTTCAGGTGCGCCGGGTCGGTCGCCAGGAGCGAGACCAGGTGCCCGCCGGCCGAGTGCCCGCACACGAACAACTGCTCCGCGTTCCCACCGTACTTGCCGATGTTCTCGGCGGTCCACGCGAACGCGGCCGCCACGTCCTCGACGTGCGCCGGGTGCTGGACCTTGGGCGAGAGCCGGTAGTTGCAGATCACGACGCCGACCCCGCGGGCCGCGAACGACTCGCCGATCCCCGCGTACAGCGCCTTGTCGCCCCACTTCCACGCGCCGCCGTGGACGAACAGCACGACCGGGAAGTCCGTCTTCCCGCTGGGGGTGTACACGTCGAGGCGGTGCCGCTCCCTGTCGGCCCCGGGGCCGGTGCGGTACGCGACGTCGCGGTGCCGGTCGACCGCGTACCCGACCGGCCGCGGGGCCGGGGCCTCTTCGGCGGCCTGGGCGGCCCGCGGGTTGCCGAACAGCCCGGCCGAGACGAGCAGGCCGAGCAGTGCGTAGGGGTTGGAGGAGTTGAGAGCGCTCATGAAAACGTCCGGCGGGACGGGTAGGTTTTGAGAGGTCATGTCCATTATACCCCCGGCCCGCCGCGGACCGGTACGCCAATCGGGCGGCGGTCTGATCGGGGACCCAGGCTGGGTTTTGGAGAGGCTGTTGGACGGGATAAAGGTGGTTGCCCCTCACCCGCCGCGAAGCGCGGCGACCTCTCCCCGTAGGAACGGGGCGAGGTGTTGCGTCGGGGCTTTTTCGTAGCGAATCGGGCCGGTGAGCGAAGAGCTGAACCGGCGCGCCCCACCTCGCCCCGTTCCTACGGGGCGAGGTCGCGACGAGTCTTCGAGTCGCGGGTGAGGGGGTGTTGGCTCGACCGGCTTCGGACGGGTTCGCGCAACCGGTGTACCGCACGCCGCGCTCACGCCTCGACCTTCGACCCCAGGAGCTTCAGGAACGCCCGGAGCCACGCCGGGTGCGCCGGCCAGGCGGGCGCGGTGACGAGGTTGCCGTCGGTGTGGGCGCCGTCGATCGGCACGTCGGCCAGCGTGCCCCCGCACAGCCCGACGTCCGGGCCGACCGCGGGGTACGCGCTGCACGTCCGCCCCTTCAGCACGCCGGCCGCCGCCAGGAGTTGCGGGCCGTGGCAGATCGCCGCGACCGGCTTGTTCGCCGCGAAGAAGTGCCGCACCACGTCGAGCACCTTCGGGTTCAACCGCAGGTACTCTGGGGCGCGGCCGCCGGGGATCACCAGCGCGTCATAGGTTTCGGCCCTCACCTCGTCGAACGTCGCCGTGAGCGCGAAGTTGTGGCCGGGCTTCTCGCTGTACGTCTGGTCGCCCTCGAAGTCGTGGACCGCCGTGCGGACCGTCTCGCCGGCCCTCTTGCCGGGGCACACGGCGTGGACCGTGTGGCCCACGAGCGCGAGTACCTGGAACGGCACCATCGCCTCGTAGTCCTCGACGAAGTCGCCGACGAGCATCAGGACGCGCTGTGCGGGCATGGGTGGTTACCGGCGGAAGGGTGAACTCAGATCGCTTCGGACCAGGGGTTTGCTCGAAGACTCGCCGCACCCCTGGCTACCATCTGCCGTCGCTCCGCGACTCAGAACCAGAAGCCAGCCCCGGAGAGGCGACCGAGGGGTAGCCAGGGGTGCGGTGCCGGCTCTGCGGCACAAACCCCTGGTCCCCGGCGCACCACCCACCGGCGGGTTCGCGACAACCGTTCGCCTACTTCTTGCGCTTCTTCTTCTTGTCGCGGCGGTCGTCGCGGCGCGGCTGGTTCGGGCCGCCGTCGCCGTCGCCGGCGCCGCCCCCCGGCGCGCCGCGGTCGTTGCGGATCTGCCGCTTCGACTGCTCGTCGGCCTGTCGCTGCATCTCCTCCATCTTCTTCTGGAGCGAGTCCCGCAGCCGGCCGAGCATCCCGGGGGCCTTCGGCGGAGAGCCGGGTGTGGCCTGGCCGTTCGGCGACCCGGGCTTCGGCGGCAGACCGGCGGTGGGGCCGGTGTCGGGCGGCGCGTTCGGGTCCACCTTGGTGATGAACTTCCGCTCCGCGATCCCCCAGACGGTGCCGATGATGAAGTACAGCGCGAGGCCGGCCGCGAACTTGTAGAAGAGCAGCGGCATGATGAACATCATGATCTTCATGGTCATGCGCTGCTGCTTCGCCTGGTCGTCGATCGGCGGCGGGAGCATGGCGAGCTGCTGGCCGATCATCAGCATCACCGCCAGGATCGGCAGGATGTTGAAGTACGGCCCCATGTAGAGCGTGCCGCCGATGTTGTCCGGGGTACTCAGGTACGGGATCTTCTCGCCCCACCACACGGCCATGTCCGGGGCCGCGAGGTTGTCGACCCACAGGAAGTGGTCGAGCCGGAAGAACACGCTCTCCTGGAGGCAGAAGTACAGCCCCATCATGATCGGCATCTGGGCGAACAGCAGCAGGCACCCGCCCATCGCGGCGAGCGGGTTCACCCCGTTGGCCATCATGAGCTGCATCTTGGCCCGGTTGTACCCGTTGAAGTCGTCCCCGTACTTCTTCTTCATCTCCTCCAGTTGCGGGGCCAGCCGCTTCTGCACCTGCATCATCTTCACGTTCATCTTCGTCTGCTTCTTGCTGGGCACGAGCAGCACGAGCCGGACGATGACGGTGAGGCACACGATGCACAGCGCCCAGTTCGGCACGACCGTGTGGATCGCCGCGAGGAGCCAGTGCATCAGGTTCGTGAACATGATGACGAGGTCGGTCCAGTAGATCGCGCTGGCGAACGACCCGAGCCACGTCGGGGACTGGTAGTCGGTGACGGTCCGCAGCCCGAGCCGGTCCTGGTACCGGTCCACGAGCGGCTGCTCGACGGCCCGGTTCCCCTCCATGAGCCCGAGGAGCTTCACCTTCGCCGGGCCGTTGTAGATGACGTAGCTGTGGACGACGGCCGGCTCGCCCGGGGCGAGGTCGATCACGTCGGACGCGGCCCGCACGGTCACGTCGTCGAAGTACGGGACGTTGCGGTCGGCCTTCTTGTCGAACGGCAGCTCGGTAGTCGCCCGGACGTAGGCCCACGGGTTCTTCGCCGCGCCCTCGGCGGTGTCGTCGATTGCGACCGCGGACGCGAAGTACTGGGTGGCGACGGCCATGTACTTGAACGTGTTCTCGCCCTTGGGCACGGGCTCGCCGCCGCGCTTGGCCGCGACCTCGGTGGCCGGCTCGTACTGCCGCCGCGGCGCGCCCTTGCGGTCGTTCCAGCCGATCAGCGCCGTGCGGAACGTGTTCGTGTACCACTCGCCCTCGATCGGCAGCCCGCGGGGGCCGGAGAGCTGGTACCGCAGCGGGTGCTTGCCCTTCGCCCCGCCCGGGAGCCGCTCGATCTCGACGCGGAGGCTGATGTGGTAGTCCTTCGGCCCCAGCGTGTACGTCTTGCGGAACTTGAAGAAGTGCGGCTCGCCGAGTTCGGCCTCGAACACGACCTTGTGGTCGCCGCCCTCGGGGTGCTCCTCCGAAACGACCTTCCAGGCCATCTCGCCGAGCTTCGTGTCGGGGGTCTTCTCGTCGGGCGTGGGGTAGTGGAAGATCGCATACGACGGTTCGGCGAGGCGCGTGCCGGCGGGCACCGGGCCGGGTTGCAGGTCGGGCGTCGGGTAGCTGTCGGCGAGGTCCGGCTCGCGGACGCGGGCGGCGCGCAGGATCGCCGGCTCGTACCGCTCGGCGTCGTCCGGCCCGAGGACGCGGGCGAGTTCGACGGCGACCGCGTCCCACGTCCTGAAGTCCTTGCCCTTCAGCTCTTCGAGCTTGCCGAGGACGGTCGGCGGCACGCCGGAGACGGCGAGCGCCGCGAAGCTGGGCTCGGGGAGCGAGAACCGGCCGCGGACCCGGGGCACGCCGGGGACGAGGTACAGCGGGGTGCCCTTGACCTCGCGGCCGAGGCGGTCGGCCTCGTCGAACCGCGGGAGCACGATCTGCTGGACGCCGCCGCCGCGGGTGCTCAGGAGCACCTGGTTGTAGAACGTGCCGTCGCCCATGCGGATGAGCGTGGGGCGCTCGCGGGGCGTCGGCTTCGGCGGTTCGGTGACGCGGACCTCGGGCGGCTTCGGGGCCTTCGGGTCGGTACTCGCCGCGGCCGCGCCGGCGACGGCGGCGGTGGCCGCCTGCTTCTCGTCGCGCGCCTTCTGCTCGGCGGCCCGCTTCTCCACCTCTTCGGGGGTGAGTTCGGGCTCGTCCGTCTTGGCCGCGGGCGGCTTGGGCGGGGCGAGCCAGTTCTTCTCGGCGTAGATCCAGAAGTAGTAGAACCCGACCGACAGGCCCGCGAAGATCAGGACGTTCAGGACATTATTGCGCATTGCGGCGGCCGTTCGTGCGTGCGGCGGTAATTGGGGCAACGGGTATCTTATGCGAGAGGCGTCGAGCGTCTCTGATTGGTGGCGCGAGCCGCCAACGTCTACGGGGCGAACCCTGAGCGCCAGCGAGGGGGTGGGGCGCACCCCCTCGCTGGCGCTCAGGGTCGCCGGGCACCGGCCGCCCCCGGGGAACTCGAAAGCCCGCGGACGCGGTGTCCGTGGGCTCCAGGTGATTCGCTCAGGAAAGTTGGGAATTGGAGGTCGGGGATTGGAAATCGGGGGCTGCCACCGGGCGGCCGTGCCTTCCAATCTCCGACCTCCGATCCCCAACCACCAAACCTACCGCCCCTCGCCGAGGCGGTCGCCGAGGAAGTTGTCGAGGTCGGGGATGTCGTAGATCTTCTCGCGGGTCTTCTGCCAGTCGTACTCGACGCGGCGGAACTTGATGGTGTCGTTGTCGAGGACGACGTAGCAGGACCGCCAGTTGCCGTCGCGGGGCTGGCCGACGCTGCCGACGTTGCACAGGGTCTTGCGGCCGTCGAGTTTGTAGACGAACTCGATCTCGTCGGGGCTCATGAACTGCATGCTGTCGGTGAACACGCCGGGGACGTGGGTGTGCCCCTGGAAGCAGTACCGCTCGACGAGGGCGAAGATCCGCTCCATCTTCCGCTGGTTGTACACGTCCTCGGGGAACACGTACTCGTTGAGCGGGTTGCGGGCGCTGCCGTGGACGAACAGGTACCCGTTCTCGCGGTGGCTGCGGGGCCGCTCGGCGAGGAACTCCCACCGCTTCTCGCGGACCGGCCGGGGCTCGCCGGACGACTCGAGTTGCTGGCGGGTCCAGAAGATCGCCTGCTCGGCCGACTTGTTGAACCCGTCCGGGTCGAACATCGCGCCCTGGTCGTGGTTCCCGAGGATGACGAGCTTGCACTCCATCACCAGGTCGACGCACTCGCGGGGGTTCGGCCCGTACCCGACGATGTCGCCCAGGCAGTAGATGTCGGAGATGCCCTGCGACCTGATGTCGGCCAGCACGGCCTGGAGCGCCTCCAGGTTGCCGTGGATGTCGCTGATGATCGCCTTCACGCCGGGAGTCTCACAAGAACGTCACGGGGCCGACGACGCGGCGGGGATGATTCAATCCCTAACTATATCTCACGGACCGGGGTGGGTAAACAGTGGAACCGGGGTGATTGGGAAATGCCCGGGTGCGGATGGGAGCGGGGAGTGGGGAGTGGGCAGACAGGAATCGGGCACGGGCACGGAGAGAAGGCGGGGAGGCACGGGGCACCCGATGTCGCCGCGGATGCGGCGACCGATGGTAGCCAGGGGTGGAGCGAGTCCTCGAGCGCAACCCCTGGTCCCCGGCGTTCCGCGTCGCCCGCCAGGGGTTTGCCCGAAGCGGGCCGCACCCCTGGCTACCCTCGGTCGCCCCTCTGGGGCTACAGCTTCTTGCGTCGTGCCGGCCCCCCGCTTAGGCTCGGTTGCGTGCGGAGCAGACGAATTCCACATCCGATCACGGAGGACTTCCAAGTGATGCCGCTGGTGCGTGACGGCTCGTTCCTCCGCTCCGTTGAGCAGGCGCCCTGCCCTCTCCTCGGGGCCGAGGTTCCGGTCGCGGTGTACACAGATGGGGCGGAGGTGCAGCCTGACCAACTGTGGGCAATCGCCGGGTTCCTGGGCATCCCTGCCAGCAAGCGAGACGACCTCACCGAGCGGTTGTTCGACGACTACCGCGCGGTCCGCGACGCGACCGGTGAGGGGCCGGAGATAGACGGTCCGGAGCGGGTATGGGAGTTCGTCCGGTGGACGACGATCCTCGTGCCGCTACAAGGGCCGAATGGAAGCCGGTTCGTGTTCGTCCAGGGCGATCCGGCGTGGGAGGAAGAGCACGGCGTGGAGTTACTGTTCAGGGACGAGAGACTGGTCCGACTGGACCGCGCGTCGGGGGCCTTCTTGAGTACGTGCTTCTGGTCTTGGACGTGAGCGAATCCGGCCGAACCCGCTCGCCGCTCCCCAGTAACTTCGCCTCAGTCCATCAGGAACGGGTTCGTCTTCTTCTCGTGGCCGACGGTGGTGACCGGGCCGTGGCCGGGGTAGACCACGGTGTCGGGGGGCAGCGGCCACAGCACCCGCTCGATCCCGGCACGCAGCAGCGGGAAGCTCCCGCCCGGGAAGTCGGTGCGGCCCACGCTCCCGCGGAACAGCACGTCGCCGCCCAGCACCACCAGCGGCTTCATCTCGCGCACCAGATAGACGACGTGCCCCGGCGAGTGGCCCGGGATGTCGAACACCTCCAGCTCGATCCCGGCGGCGGTAAACTTGTCGCCCTCGTTCACCAGGTGGTCGGCCGGCGGGCTGGTGACGCTGAACCCGAACGCGGCGCTCATGTTCACGACCGGGTCGGTGAGGAACGCGGCGTCGCGGGTGCCGATGTAAATGGGTGCGTCGGGGAAGGCCCGCTTCAGGTCGGTGTTGCCGGCGATGTGGTCGACGTGCCCGTGGGTGCAGACAATCGCGGCGAGCGTCAGGCCGTTGTCGGCGAGCGCCTCGCGGATCAGGTCCGGCTCGAACCCGGGGTCGATGACGAGCGCCTCGGTCCCGCCCTCGCGCCACAGGACGTACGAGTTCTCGGCGAACGGGGCTGACTCGATGGTGAGAATCTGGATGGCCATGCGGCCAGTTTACGAACCGCGGGGCGGGGCTGTCTCTGTTGAGCCACGGGGCTCGCCCCCGTGGTGGCGGCGCTCAGGGTTCGCCCTGCCCAGAGCCACGGGGGTGAACCCGTGGCTCGACAGGTGCGCGTCACGGCTTCTTGATCTCGACCAGTTCCATCTTGGTTGTGCTGGCCAGCGACCCGGTGGTGGTGCTCTCCATCTTGACCATTATCCCGGGAACGTCGGTGGCGGTCCACATCTTCGACTCGATGGTCACCCCGCCGGCCTCGGTCTTGTACTTGTACCACTTCGCCTTCACCTCGGTCCCCGAGATCTTGACCGTCTCGGTCCCCTCCTCGACGGTGCCCGGCGGCTTGCCCCCGGTGAAGTCCTCCTTCTTCACGCCCTTGGGCACCGCGACCGTCTTGGTCACGTCGCGCTTCAGCGCCGGCTGCTTGAACTCCATCCCGTTCGCCTTGAGGGCCGTCACCGTCTCGATCACGAGCTTGTCGGCCCCGACCTCGACGAGGGTGCTGACCATCGTCGTCTCGGACGTGGTGCCGGCCGCCGACGAGGTGACCTTGAGCGTCGCCGCCGTCCCCTTGGGGAACTTCGACCAGCTCGCGAACTCGGGGTTCTCGACCGTGTCCTGGGCCGCCGCCGCGCCGGCCCACAGGGCCACCACCGCGACCGCAAACGCCTGATTCCGCATAGCAACCTTCTCCACCTGGGTGAACGGGTACCGATCCGACCACCCACACGCGGGCCGGCCGGCTGGTGTGACCGGGCCGGGATGTTAGGCCGCCACGCCCTGGCAGAACAATACGGATTCGGCGGCCGAGGACAGAGGACAGAGGACAGAGGACAGAGGACAGGAAGACGGGAAGACGGGAAGACGGGGAAGACAATCGGGCACGGGCACGGGCACGCACGCGGGCACGGACCAGGACCGGAGCGCGCGGCCGGCCCCGGGTCTTCCCGTCCGTGCCCCTGCCCCAGCCCGTGCCCGTGCCCGATTCTCGCTTTCTGGCTTCTGCCCACTGCCCACTGCCCACTGCCCACTGCCCACTTCGAGTGGCACACCCGAGCCCGCCGGCGCGTGCCGGGTCGGTGTGCGGGCGGCCGGTGGCGGCATATAACGGGCTGGGATCGCGTCCCCTGTCGCACGCCCCAGTCGGGCCGCCGGAGTTGCCGATGAAGATTCACGAGTACCAGGCCAAGGAGCTGCTCGCCGCCGCGGGCGCGACCGTCCCGCGGCACATCGTCGCCACCACGCCCGACGAGGCCGCGGCCGCGTTCGAGCAGCTCGGCGGCACCGGCGCGATGGTCAAGGCGCAGGTCCACGCCGGGGGCCGCGGGGCCGGGCAGCTCAAGGGGTACGCCGACAAGCTCGGCGGGGTCAAGTTCTGCCCCACCAAGGAGAAGGCCCGGGCCGTCGCCGCCGCGATGCTCGCCCACCCGCTCGTCACCAAGCAGACCGGCCCCGAGGGCCAGCCGATCAAGACCCTGATCGTCCAGGCCGACGCCGAGCCGGCCAAGGAGTTCTACGTCGCCGTCGTCCTCGACCGGGCGTCGGGCGTGCCGATCCTCATGGCCAGCGCCGAGGGCGGCATGGACATCGAGGAGGTCGCGCACCACCACCCCGAGAAGATCCTCAAGGTCGCCATCTCGCCCGAAACGGGGCTGCTCCCGTTCCAGGCCCGCCGCGTCGCCTACGACCTCGGGTTCACCGGCGAGCAGGTCGGCAAGGCCGAGAAGATCATGATGGCGCTGTCGAAGGTGTTCCTCGACAAGGACGCGAGCCTCGCCGAGATCAACCCGCTGGCCGTCACCAAGTCGGGCGACGTGGTGGTGCTCGACGCGAAGATCGACTTCGACGACAACGCCCTGTTCCGGCACAAGGACGTCGAGGCGCTCCGCGACCTGAGCGAGGAGAACCCGGCCGAGGTGCGGGCCGCCAGGGCGGCGCTGAACTTCATCCAGCTCGACGGCAACATCGGGTGCCTGGTCAACGGGGCCGGGCTCGCGATGGGCACCATGGACATCGTGAAGTACCACGGGGGCAACCCGGCGAACTTCCTCGACGTGGGCGGCGGCGTGACCGCCGAGGGCGCCATCGAGGCGTTCCGCATCATCCTGTCGGACCCCAAGGTGAAGGGCATCCTGGTCAACGTGTTCGGCGGCATCGCGAGTTGCGCGACGATCGCCAACGCGCTGGTCAAGGCCGGCAAGGAGGTCGGGTTCAAGATCCCCGTTGTGGTGCGGTTGGAAGGCAACGAGGTCGAGAAGGCCCGGGAGATCCTGAAGGCCGCGGCCGCCGACCTGCCGACCCTCAAGACCGCGACCGACCTGACCGCCGCCGCCAAGCTGATCGTCGAACTGAGCAAGTGACCGAGACCCGCCACGGGGCCGGGGGTGCGTTCGCGGGCGAGTCGGTGCCGCGGTCGCGTCCCCGGCCCCGGTCACTCTCCCCGGCCGGCCCCCGGCCGCCGCACCCCCGAACACCTGACCCCTCTACTCCGGACGGAGCCCGAACCCATGACCACCCGATCGTTCCGCCCGCTCGCCGCACTCGCGCTGGCGGCCGGCCTGTGCCTCGCGCTGCCCGCGTGCAACAAGAAGAAGCCCGGGACCGACAGGGCCGAGCAGAAGGACAAGAAGGACGGCACGACCCCGAACCCGGTCGCCAACACGAACCCGGCCCCCGAGGTGAAGGCCCCCGAGCGGGTCGACACGAAGGCCGGCGTCGGTAAGGACGCGGTGGACTTCCTCACCGCGGTCGGGGCCGGGACCGCCAAGGCCGGCCAGCTCTCGTCGGGGTTCGTGAAGCTCGTCGGCCTGCCGGTCGAGTTCGAGAGCGACAAGGCGAAGGGGTTCAGCGGCGACGCGGCCGAGGCGTGGCTCCGCCGGGTCGGGTCGAAGCTCACCGGCATGGGGCCGATGTCCGAGTCGTCGCAGGCCGGCGACGTGGCCGTGTTCCGCGGCAACTTCACCGGGGGGGCGTACTTCCTCCGAATGGTGCGCGAGGGCGGCGCGTGGAGGGCCGACTGGCTGTCGTTGTCGTCGGTGCCCGCGACCGGCCCGGCGGCCGCGGGCGGGGCCGACCCGCTGCTCCAGGCGTTCGCGGCCACGGCGGTCGCCGCGGCGATGTGCGACAGGGACGCGCTGTCGCCCGAGCAGCGGACCGCGACGGTGGCCGCGGGGCTGACGCCGGCACTGCGGGCGTCGCTGGCCCCGCCGTTCGACGGCGACAAGGCGCACGGGTTCGACCACAGCCCGGCGCAACTCGGACTGAAGCTGTCGGCGATCGGCGGCGGGGCCGAGGCGGTGTCGGTGACGCCGGCGGGGGACGGGTTCAAGGTGGAGGTGACGAAGGCCGGCGGCGCGAAGGCGGCCTACCTGTTGAAGCTGGCGAAGGGGCCGACCGCGGGCCAGTGGCTCGTCGAGAGCATCACCCCGCAGTGACCGCGCCCGGGAGTGTTCGCACGGCTGGTGCCGGCCCAGGTCTTCAAAACCTGTGGGGGGTGTGAACAACGCCCCCAGTCGGTTCGATTCCGATACACTCCCGCTCGATGTGAGCCGCTACTGTCGAGCCGCCCGCGGAGGCCCCGGAACGTGCTTGCGTTCCCGGGCCCGCGGGCGACAATTCACACCATCCTCTCCGCGCCGTGGTCCGCACCCCAGGTCCCGTCATGCCCCGCTGGTTGCTGCTCGCGGCGCTGCTCGCCGCGCCCGTCCCCGCACTCACCCTGGCGCAGACTCTGCCCCCGGCCCCGAAGCCGGACTCGGCCGCCGAACTCGCCGGGTACATCAAGGCGAACTACACGAAGTACGAGTTCCGCGTCCCCATGCGCGACGGCGTGCGGCTGTTCACCAGCGTGTTCGTCCCGAAGGACGACTCGAAGACGTACCCGATGATGCTGACCCGCACGCCGTACAGTTGCGCCCCCTACGGCGTGGACAAGTACCCCGAGACGCTCCGCCCCGGCGAGCGGTACGTCAAGAGCGGGTACATCTTCGTGACCCAGGACGTCCGCGGGCGGTGGATGTCGGGCGGCGAGTTCGTCAACGTGCGGCCGCACAACCCGAACAAGAAGGACGGGGAGACGGACGAGAGCAGCGACACGTTCGACACCATCGAGTGGCTGCTCAAGAACGTGAAGGGGCACAACGGGAACGTCGGGCAGACGGGCATCTCGTACCCGGGGTTCTACACCGTCGCCGGCATGGTCGACGCGCACCCGGCGCTCAAGGCCTCATCCCCGCAAGCGCCGGTCATGGACTGGTTCGTCGGCGACGACTGGCACCACAACGGGTGCCTGTTCCTCCCGCACGTGTTCAACTTCATGCCGCGGTTCGGCAAGCCGCGGCCGGAGCCGACGACCAAGTACCCGTACCTGCCGTTCGAGCACGGCACCCCCGACGGGTACAAGTTCTTCCTCGACCTCGGGCCGATCAGGAACGCCGACGCGAAGTTCTTCAAGGGCGACGTCGCGTTCTGGAAGGAGGTGTTCGAGCACCCGAACTACGACGCCTTCTGGAAGGCCCGGAACCTGCGGCAGCACGTCAAGAACGTCAAGCCGGCGGTGCTGACGGTCGGCGGGTGGTTCGACGCCGAGAACCTGTTCGGCGCGCTCGAGACGTTCAAGGCCGCCGAGGCGCACAACCCGCCGGCGCACAACCACCTCGTCATGGGACCGTGGGTCCACGGCGGGTGGAGCCGGCAGGACGGCGACAAGCTCGGCGACGTGTCGTTCCACGCCAGGACCGCCGAGTTCTACCGCGAGAAGATCGAGTTCCCGTTCTTCGAGTTCCACCTGAAGGGCACGGGCGACGGCAAGCTCCCCAAGGCGTGGGTGTTCGAGACCGGCACGAACGTCTGGCGGAAGTTCGACGCCTGGCCGCCGAAGGCTGCGGATCCAAACGCGTACAAGTTTCTGGGAGGCGGGAAGCTCCTTGCCCCGAGCCCGGTCAACGTCTCGAACGGGGTCTTCGATCCGGGGTACGACGAGTTCGTCTCCGACCCGGCGAAGCCGGTGCCGTTCCTCGGCAAGACGGTCATCGGCATGGCGCAGGAGTACATGACGGCCGACCAGCGGTTCGCGGCGTCGCGGCCCGACGTGCTCGTGTACCAGACGCCCGTGCTGGAGACCGACCTGACCGTCGCGGGGCCGGTCGAGGTCGAGCTGTACGTCTCCACCACGGGCACCGACGCCGACTGGGTCGTGAAGCTCATCGACGTGTACCCCGACGACTTCCCGGACCCGAAGCCGAACCCGACCGAGGTGAAGATGGGCGGGTACCAGCAACTCGTTCGCGGCGAGCCGTTCCGCGGGAAGTACCGCAACTCGTTCGAGAAGCCGGAGCCGTTCAAGCCCGGCGAGGTCACGAAGGTGAAGTTCACCATGCCCGACACGCTCCACTGCTTCCGCTCGGGGCACCGGCTCATGGTGCAGGTGCAATCGACGTGGTTCCCGCTCGTTGACCGCAACCCGCAGACGTTCTGCGACATCTACGCGTGCGACGAGGCCGCCTTCAAGAAGCAGACGCACCGCGTCTACCACGACAAGGAGCACCCGTCGCGGGTGACGGTGCGGGTGCTGAAGTGAGGCGAGCGGGGGGCGTGAGCCCCCCGAGGTCTTCCGAGCTCCCGACCTCGGGGGGCTCACGCTCCCCCGCTCGCCAAGAACGCGATTCGACCGTAAGACAACTCCGCCCCCGGAGCCGCCCAATGGACCTCAAGACGTACATCCGCGACGTGCCGGACTTCCCGAAGCCGGGGGTGATGTTCAAGGACATCACCCCGCTGCTGCTGGACCCCGGCGCGTTCGCGTACTCGGTCGCCCGGCTCGCCGGGCACTACGCCACGGAGCGGCTCGACCTGATCGCCGCGGCCGAGGCCCGGGGGTTCCTGTTCGCCGCGCCGATGGCGCTCGAGCTCCGCAAGGGGCTGGTCCCGCTCCGCAAGCCGGGCAAGCTCCCGTACAAGACCCGGAGCCACAAGTACGACCTGGAGTACGGGTCGGCCGAGTTGCACGTCCACGAGGACGCGGTCCGGCCCGGGGCGCGGGTGCTGATGGTGGACGACGTCCTCGCCACCGGGGGCACGATGGCCGCGGCGTGCGAGCTGGTCGAGCGGGCCGGCGGCGTGGTCGTCGGGTGCGCGTTCCTGATCGAGTTGTCGTTCCTCAACGGCCGGGCCCCGCTCCGGGGCCGGGACTGCTTCAGCCTGCTCACCTACTGACGAGACACCGATGTCCGGCTACCCCGACGGCGGCTACGACTCCCCCCGCCCGCCCTCCGCGCAGGAACTGGCCGCGGCCCGGTCCGCGGTCGCCGCGCCGGCCGTGTTCCTGATCCTCAACGCGGTCCTGGGCCTCGCCATTACGGCGGCCCTGTCGGTCCCGATGGTGTTCCAGCCGGACATGATCCCGCGGGTCGTCCGCGACCTGCTCGCGCAACAGCCCCCGAGCCCGCAGAAGGCCGAGCAGGAGAAGCAGATCGAGGAGCTGGAGAACGCGATCAACGCGAACCGCGAGGCCTACGTCCGGCAGAACGCGATCCAGCTCGCGGTCCCGGCCGCGCTGAACGTGTTCGTGTTCGCAGGGGCGGTCCTGATGCGGGGGCTGTCGGCCTACACCGTGTGCGTCATCGCCGCGGTCGTCGCCATCGTCCCGGGGTTCTCCGGGTGCCTGTGTACGAACATGCCGTTCGGCATCTGGGCGCTGGTCGTTCTGGTCCGCCCCGACGTGAAGGCCGCGTTCGCGGCCCGGCGGCTGCCGCCCGCGGACCCCGACGCGCAGTACCTCCGGTGACCCGCCCCCAACCACCGACCCCCAACCCACACACCGACGATGCTAGACTTCGACAAGGCCGGCGGGCTCGTCACCGCGGTCGCCCAGGACGCGGACACCGGCGAGGTGCTGATGCTCGCGTGGATGAACCGCGAGGCGTTCGAGGAGACCGTGCGCACCAACCGGGCCGTGTACTTCAGCCGGAGCCGGAACAGGCTGTGGCGCAAGGGCGAGGAGAGCGGGAACGTGCAGGAGGTGGTCGGCGTGTACGTCGACTGCGACGCCGACGCGGTGCTGCTGAAGGTGAAGCAGGTCGGCGGGGCCGCGTGCCACGAGGGGTACAAGAGCTGCTTCTTCCGCAAGCTCGACGCCGGCGAGCTGACCGCCGTCGGCGAGCGGGTGTTCGACCCGAAGAAGGTGTACGGCCGCTGACCCGTCGGGAAGTGCGGAGTGCGGAATTCGGAACGCGGAATCAATGGCGGGGACGAAAGGGGCAGGCGATCGGGTCGAGGTTCGTGTGGTTACTCCTTACCTGAACCGCACACCAGCCCGCCTGAACCGCCAGCCCCGTGCTCAACGAAACGGCCGCGGGGTTCACCCGCGGCCGTTTGCTTCACTCCGAACTCCGCGCTCCGCACTCCAAGATCACGGCCGGAACCCGAACCCGTTGGGCGAGAGGCTGTTGTCCTGCGCGAGCTGGATCGACCACGGGGCGGTGAACCCGCGGTTCTTGCGGATCAGCTTGGCGCGGTTCTTCTGGATCGCCTCCAGGTACTTCACGATCGTGTCCTCGGTGCCGGCGTTCGCGCCGAGCAGGGCCACGCCGCTGAGCGCCCCGCCGCCCTTCACCTCGAACTTCTGGGTCTGCTCCAGCTTCCCGAGCGGGGACCCGGCCGGGGGCACGGCGACCAGCACCTCGTCGGTGATGAAGTTGGCCCCGCTCTTCCCCTTGTCGTCCTTCGTGGCGTACAGGCTCAGCATCGGGTTGTTGTCCCGGAGCTTGGGCGTGAGCTTGACCCAGTTCTTGACCAGCACCTCGGGCACCGAGGTCGGGCGGGCCGGGGACAGCCAGATCGCGCCGGAGATGTCGCCGCCGCCGAGTTCGTTCGGCAGGCCGCCGGCGAGCGGCTGCGGGACGTAGCGGTACGTCGGGAACCCGCCGATGCCCGGGAACGCGAGCTGGTTCGGGGTCGGGGCGAACGCGGGCCGGTTCCACTCGGTCGTCATCCACGCGAGCCCCAGGGTCGCGGCGATGTCGGACCCGATCAGGTAGACCGAGCTGGTGTTCAGGTCGCCCGCGTCGTTCTTCGTGTCCAGGTGGTGCCGGGCCGCGGCCAGGTCGAGCAGGTACGTCGGGGCGTACCCGACGGGGTTGTTGAAGTCGGCGAACGTGAGGGTGTTCTTGATCTTCTTGGTCCCGGCGACCGGGGCCCCCTTGATGTACTTGGCGGTGTGCCACGGGCCGCTGAACGGGTTCGGCGCGAACTGGGCGCCCGGCCCCGGGATGTTCCAGAACCGCTCGGGGTCCTTGATCTCGGTGCTCTTCCCGTGGCCCCGCCAGTCGAACTGGAGCACGTTGTACCCCTCCTTGGCCAGCCGCGCGGCCAGCCCCTTCCAGTCGCCCTTGGCCATCGTGTTGTCCTTCCCCGGGGGGTACAAGAGGATCACGACCGGGTCCGTGCCCGGGGTCTTTTCCGACTTCGTGAACAGGGCACGGAGCTGGACCCCGTCCGGGGTGAGGAACGTCTCTTCGACCGGGGCGGCCACCTGGGCCAGGGCCCGCGGGGGCTCGGTCGTGAGGGCCAGTGCGGCGATCGCGCCGAAGAGGAGGGGGGCCGCCAGCCAGCGTCGCATGACAGATCCTCGGGACGGGAGGGAGCCTGAGAGGGGAACGTTTCTGGATGATACGCCGTTGGCAACGGCCGTGCCAGAGAGTTGCGCCGGCTTTCACG
This sequence comes from Gemmata sp., assembly GCF_051859125.1. NCBI lineage: Bacteria > Pseudomonadati > Planctomycetota > Planctomycetia > Gemmatales > Gemmataceae > Gemmata > Gemmata sp. The sequence continues at coordinate 50,886 of NZ_JBHYGG010000190.1, read as the reverse complement.
GCCCGGCGCGGCGGCCCCGGCGGAACAGTTTCCCCCGCTTGTCCAGCCCCCGCACGGCCCGCGGCCGCGGCGCCCGGGGGCCGGTCAGTGGCCCTCCTTGACGAGGTTCCGGTTCCACTTCGGGACCACGACCACGACGTCGGCCGAGCCGTCCGGGACGCACTGGCAACTGAGCCGCGACTCGGGGGTGACGGCCGGGGCCTGGTCGAGTTCGTCCTCCTCGTCCTCGCTCGCCGGCGAGCACGCCTTCGCCCCGTCGCGAACGTAAACGTGGCAGGTCGAGCACGCGCACACGCCGCCGCACGAGTGGTTGATCTCGACGCCGGCCTCCTCGGCGATGGCGAGCAGCGAGCCGTCGAGCCCGATGTGCCCGTAGGGGAACGCGGCCGGGTCCATCACGTAGGTCTTCGAGGAGCCGGTCTCCTCGTCGACGAACGTGACCGTGAACGGCTTGTCGGGCCGGTTGAGGGGCACCTTGCGGATGTACGGGTTGACGCCGCCCATTAGGGTTCCTGCGGTTGGTGGAGCGATCCGCAGGTATTGTACGGCGACGGGGGGTGAGGGGCGGGCCGGCAGGAGAGGGGAAAGCCAATCGGGCACGGGCACGCACGCGGGCACGGAGGAGACTGGCAGCCCGGACGCGCCGTGCCGGTCTCAGCACGGGTGGGCCATCGCGCGTCAGGTCTTGACCGTGCCCGCGTGCGTGCCCGTGCCTTGTTTTTTGTCTTCGCCTTTCCCCCTGCTGCCGTCTGCGCTCACGGCCGCGGGGCGGGCAGCGGCACAGCGCCCGGAAAGGTCAGTTCGTTCTTGATGTAAGCGACGCCGGGGGTGAGGCGGACCATGCCCTCGACGAGCCGGGCCTCGCGGGCGTCGCGGACGGCGCCGCGGAGGACGACGTTGTTGTCGGCGGTGGTGAGCACCTGAACCCCGGCGGGGTTCGAGAGCGTGCCGAGCGACCGCTGGACCATCGCGGAGAGGTCGGACTGGAGCTGCGGGGCGGCGACGGACGGGGCGCTGAAGTCGGCGACCGCGGCGTAGGTGAGCTGCACCGGCATCGGCACCATGACGCCGTAGTTGCTGCTGGCCGCGGTCCCGCCGAGCCCGCCCCCCGCACGGCCACCGGCCCCGGTCGCCCGGCTCGTGGTCGCCATTCCGCCGCCGGCCCCGAGGTTGGTGCGGTTGGTGCCGCGTGCGCCGCTGCCGCCGGTCCCCATGAGGATCTGACCGAACCCGCCCGGGGCCTGGTTCACCTGCGAGCTGATGAGACCCTGGTAGTACGGGTTGGCGTAGTACCCGGACAGGAAGTTGGTCGGGTCGAGCGAGCTGGTGTTCTGGCCGGACGGCGGCGCCAGGGTCGGGGCCGGTTGCATCGTCTGGAGCTGGGCACCGCCGAGGTCGCCCCCGAGCGAGCCCCCGCCGCCGGCACCCCCGCCGCCCCCGGTCCCACCACCGAGGCCGCCGGCCAGCCCGCCGGTGCCGCCGAGGCTCCCGAGCGAGCCCCCGCCGCCGGTCGTGACCGACCCCTGCTGGGCGGCCGCGGCCGATGCGGACGCGACAACGGCGGCCACGGCCCAGACGAGGCGGTTCAGGTATCGCACGGCACGACTCCGGTTCGGGAACTGCGCGGGCGGGCGCGTCTCTTCCTCAAGTATCGACCGTGCGGGCGGCGCGGTCCAGAGAAGTGCGGGGAGAAATTGATGAGAGCCGCGGCCCCGGGTCGCCGCGTGCCGCTCACGGCCGCGGCTCGTCCCCGTCCAGTCGCAAGCGGGCGGCGGTCGCGGGGTCGGCGGGGCGGTACACGCGCTCGCGGGGCGTCTCGAGCGCTCGCACGCCGGCGGACTTCAGGCGCTCGCGCTGCTCGGCGACGAAGTCGGAGAGGTCAATCACTTCCACTAACTCGCGGCGGCCGAACGCTTCCAGTACGTCGCCGCGGAGACCCAACTGGATCGCCCGCCGGTCGAGTTTCGCGCCGGACGGGTGGTGGTCCGGGTCCCACTGCAACCGCACCGCCGACCGGCCGACGGCCCGCGACCACTCCTCTTGCGTGGCGAACTGCTCCCGGTCCCACGACGACGGCACGGCCGCCGCGAGGAGCGAGTCGAAGAACGTGCGGCGGACGCGGAGGGCGAGCGTGACCTCCTGGTTCTCCTTGGTGCCCCACCCGGAGCGGTACATCATCCAGAGGAAGTTCGGCTTCACCCAGCTCATGCGGTCGTAGCTGAAGTCGCCGCCGAACGTGCCGTGCGCGGCCGCGTGCCGCCCAATGGCCGGTGCGTACGCCTGGTAGACGATGACGGTGTCGTCGTCGAACTGCGCGAGGACGTGCCGCCCCTGCCTGGGCCACACCGCGACCTGCTCCGTGTACGGCTCGGTGAGTAGGGGCATCGCGGGCACTCAGAACGAGTAGCGGAACGGGGTCGCGTAGTTGAGAACATCCTTCGTGGTTCCCCCTCACCCGCCGCGAAGCGCGGCGACCTCGCCCCGTAGGAACGGGGCGAGGTGGGGGCGGCTGGCCTCCGCCGGAGCAACCCCACCCGCGGCGCTGGTGAGAAGCCCGGTGAGCCCCACCTCGCCCCGTTCCTACGGGGAGAGGTCGCGACGAGTCTTCGAGTCGCGGGTGAGGGGGGCCACATGAACCGCGCACCAATCACGCGAGCCCACCTGTTTCACGCTCGGTTCATCGCTCACTTCCGCGGGAGCAGTTCGGGCAGGTTCGCGATGCGGACGACGGCGACGCTCAGGACCTGTGCGCCCTGGACGAGGTTCGGCCCCTTGGCCTTGTCGAACGTGTCGCTCTGCGTGTGGTGCGTCAGCCGGTACTCGTCGATGTCTTGCAGGCACGCGAACCCGGGCACGCCCGCGGTGTGGAACGACAGGTGGTCGGTGCCGCCCATGCCCCGCATGTCCAGCCCCTTCCACCCGTCCACCTTCGTCAGCGCCTCCAACTGCGGTTCGAGCACCTCGCGGACGGCGGTGCGGCCGTGCAGCCCGAACCCGTGGACCTTCCCCGTGCCCGTGTCGTGGACCAGCGCCGCCGAGTGCCGCACGAGTTCGTCCTTGTGCCGCTCGCAGTACTTCTTCGACCCGTGCAGCCCCTGCTCCTCTCCGGTGAACAGCACGAACCGGATCGTGCGCCGCGGCCGCTCTCCAGCTTTGGCCAACGCCGCCACAGTGCGCGCGATCTCCAGGACCACGCAGCTTCCGGTCGCGTTGTCGGTCGTGCCGCTCGCGAGCTCCCACGAGTCGAGGTGCGCGCCGACCACGACGAACTCGTCGGGCTTGTCGCTGCCGGTGACCTCGCCGATCGTGTTGTAGACCGTGACCGGCCCCGGGATGAACGTGTTGCTGATCTCGACCTCCACCTTCGTCGTGGAATCGGGCCGGCTCGCGAGGCGGTGCAACAGTGCGTAGTGCTCGTGCGCCATGAATACCCGCGGGAGCCGCGCCTCGGCCGCGGCCCGGTCGGTCGGCCAGCTCCCGGTGGTGACGAGTAGCCCGTGCGGCTTCGCGGCGTCCACGCACACGCACGCCGCCCCCTCGGCCTTCAGGAACTCGGTGACCGCCTCCAGCCCCGGCTGCCGCAGGTCGGCGCTGGCGGGCGCCGGCTCGGCCTTTTGGTCGGCGCTGCTCTTCGTGTTGGGGAGCTTGGGCTCGTCCTTCTTCGGCTGACCGGCCGACGGGCCGGCCGGTGCGGGGTAGTTGAGGTCGGAAATCGGCTTCACCTCCTTGGGGGCCGACAGCAGCACCGTCGCGTTCTTGAGCTTGCCGCGGTGGGCGTCGAGGTCGGCCTTGGTGCGTGCGGTCAGCACGACGACCTTGCCGGTCTTCTTGCCCCCGGTGCCGGGGGTCCACCCGAACGACGCGATGGCGAGGTCGCGGCCGTTGTCGGGGTCGACGAGCCTCATGGTCGCCTTGCCCCGCTCCCAGCCGACCGGGATCTCCCACGGCTCGAGCCGGACGTTTTCGAGGCCGTACGCCTTCATCTTCTCGGCGGTCCAGTTGTTGGCGCGTTCGAGGTTCTTCGACCCGGTGAGCCGCGGGCCGATCACGTCGGACATGTACTGGAGGTTCTTCATCACCTCCGACCGTTCCTTGACCTCGGCGAGCAGCAGCGCGTCGATCGCGGCGGGGGAACTGCGGGGCGCGGGGGCGAGTTCGGCAGACCGGGTCGGGGTGGGCGACAGTGCGAGCGCGAGGCCGAGGAACGCGGCGGCAGCGAAGGCGGGACGCGGCATGTGGTGCGGCTCCGGGCGGGTCCGTGGTGCGGGTGGCAGCAGCAGAATCACCCATTGTGAACCGCCGCCCGGCCGAGAACAACGGCCCGAGAGATGAAAACTGAGCGCCTTGATTTGGGCGAGCGGGGGACTCACGTCCCCCGCTCGCCAAATCCAGCGTCACGCGCCTCGCGGCCGGCCGATTCGGCTCGCGGCGCGGCGGGCGGGTTGGTATTCTCCCGGCCGCCCGACGGACCCGCCGGAAGGCCGCCGATGCTCGGTCCCGCACTCGCACTACTCGCGTTCGTCGGTTCGCTCGCGGACCTGCCCCCCGGGGCCGTGCTCCGCCTCGGCGACCTGCGGTTCCGCGCGCCCGGCGAGGTGCGGAACCTGCGGTTCACCCCCGACGGCGCGACGCTCGCCGGCTGGGTCGCGCGGCCCGACGGCACGGTGCGGCCCGTCGCGTGGGACGCGGCCACCGGGTTCCCCCGCGACAACCCGTTCCCCCCGCCGCCGGAACTCGGGGCCGGGGCGGTCCCGAGCGTGCGCGTCGGCGGCACTCGTATGCTGACCGCTGGGCCGGGCACCGCGGGCCGCGTGTGGGACGCCGCGACCGGCCGCCAGCTCGCACAACTCGCCGGGCACTCCGGCCGGGTGACCGCCGTGGCGGGTTCGCCCGACGGCTCGCGCCTCGCCACTGCCAGCGCAACCGGGCTCGTGCGCGTCTGGGACGGCGAGACGTTCCGCGCCGCGTCCGAGCCCCGCGGGCACCTCGCCCCCGTGTGCGCGATCCGCGTCGCCCCCGACGGCTCGCGCGCCGCGACGGTCGGCGAAGACGGCACGATCCGCGTCTGGAGCCTCACGACCGGCCGCGAACTCCGCGGGTTCCGCCACCCCGGGCCGGTCGAGTTCACGCCGGACAGCACGGCCGTAGTCCTCGCCACGGAAGTCGGGCACGTGCGCGTGTGGGACGTGGTCGCGGGCCTGGAACGGGTGCCCGACACGCCCCCGCCGCCGCCCGTGCCGACGGACGCCGAGCGGCTCGCGTGGTGCGGGGTGACACTCGCGTTCTCGCCGACCGGGGCCGCGTTCGCAGTGGGGTACGCCGACGGGACCGTCGCGCTGTTCGAGCGGCACACGCAGGGGTTCCGCCGCGAACTCCGGGGCCACGGGTCGGCGTGTCGGGCGCTGGCGTTCACCCCGGACGGCGAGCGGCTGCTGACCGCGGGCGGGGACCACACCGTGCTCGTGTGGGACGTGCGACCGCAAGCGGTCCCGCTCTCGCGGGCCGTGCGACAGGAGACGAGCGCCGCGAAGCTGTGGGCGACGATGTGTACTGGCCCCGCGCCGGACGCCTACCTCGCGATGGCCCGGCTCGCGGTCGAACCGGACGCGGCGGTCGCGACCGCCCGGGTGCGGGTCCGCGCCGCCGACGCGCCGGACTCGACCCCCGCCGCCCGCCTCGCCGACTCACGCGCCGTCGAACTGCTGGAAGCGCTCGGCACGGCCGAGGCCCGCGCGTTCCTGGCGTACCTCGCCGGGGGGCACGCGGCCGCGTGGCGCACGCAGGAGGCCCGCCGCGCCCTGGAGCGGGTGCGGCGGTGATGCGCCCGCAAAGTGCCCGGGGTTGAAACCCCGGGCTATGTCCGGTGACCCCTTCGGGGTCCGAAACCGATGTGACCCCAACGGGGTCACCGAGCATAGCCCGGGGTTTCAACCCCGGGTTGTGAGCGCTGAGCACGCCGCCCCCACAGCACTTCACGCGCCCTTCGCGGGTTCTTCACACAGCGGGCTTACAACGAACCGTGCCGCGGGGCGCACCCGCACCCGGATTCGCCGGTACACTGGCGGTATGGGGCCGACGGAGCGGCCGGCCGGTGCCGCTCTCCCACTGAGGACCACATGAGCCCGACGGCCACGCTGCCCGCCGCCCCACTCCCCACGAGGGACGCTTCCATGGCCCAGCCTCGCATTCTGATCGTCGAGGACGAACGGGGGCTCACGCAGTCCCTGTCGTGGTACTTCAACAAGGAAGGGTACGAGACGCACGTCGCCGAGACCGGCACCGAGGGGCTCCGCAAGGCCCAGACGATCCTCCCGGACGTGGTGCTGCTCGACATCATGCTCCCGGGGATGAACGGGCTCGACGTGTGCCGCGAGCTGCGGGCCGGGGAGCGGACCCGCGAGATCCCGATCATCATGCTCACGGCCAAGTCGGAGGAGACCGACCAGGTCGTCGGGTACTCGCTCGGGGCCGACGACTACGTCCCCAAGCCGTTCAACAACAAGGTGCTGCTGGCCAAGGTGAAGGCGCTCCTGCGGCGGGTCCAGGGGTCCGGCGAGCCCGGCGACGTGGCCGAGTACCACGGGGTCAAGATCGACCGCATCCGCCACCGCGTCACCTTCCAGGGCGAGACTCTGGACCTGACCCCGACCGAGTTCCGCCTGCTCGAAACGCTGGTCCGCCAGCCGGGCCGCGCGTTCAGCCGGCACCAGCTCATGGACTCGGCCATCGGCGAGGGGTCGATCGTGCTGGAGCGGACCATCGACGTCCACATCAAGACGCTCCGGCAGAAGCTCGTCCAGGCCGGCGGCGAGGGCGAACTGATCGAGACCGTCCGCGGCGTCGGGTACCGGTTCCGCGAGGACGAGGCCGACGGGAAGTGACGATGTTGAGGGCGGTCCCGGCGACACGAGTGCGCCAGGAACCGTGGCGAGCCGGGGGCGGGGGGCGCCCCGGGTGTAGTGTGGCGGCGCCCCCCCGGGGCGGGCGGGGCCCCCGCGGGCCGGCGCCGG
>NZ_JBHYGG010000190.1:24562-43866 GCF_051859125.1 Gemmata sp. | reverse complement strand
GGGAGCGTCAGCGCCGGTAGTTCTTGCCGACCGCGCCCCGCCGGTCGGTGACGCTCCCGGCTCGCCGGGCATCTGGGCTTCTCGACCGCCCGCCGGTGGGCACGGACCTACCGTCGGGCTCGGACCACTTCTCCCCACACACGGTGAACTTTTCGGCTCCGGGTGCGTCGAATGCTTGCACCGACCCGCGCCCCCGTCCCCGGAACCGTAATGACCGCCACCCTTCGCGCCTGTGCGGCCGTCGCCGCCGCGCTCCTGTGCCTCCCTGCCGTTCTTGCCGTCGACCCGAAGGCCGCGCCCACCAGACCGAGCGCGGTGCGGGTCATCAAGCTCGAGCGCGCCGACCCGGCCGAGGTGAAGCTGGCGCTCGGGTCGCTGCTCCCGTCCCGCGAGGTGGTCGAGCCGCCGGCGTTCGCGGGGCCGGTCGGCGAGCCCCGCCCCGGCGTGGTGTTCGGCAAGGCCGACGTCGTCACCCGGTTCCACTCCGAGTTGCACGCGGTGCCCGACGAGCGGACCGGCGCGCTGGTGGTCCGCGGGCCGGAGCACCTGGTCCAGGTGGCGGCCGACCTCGCCGCCGTGCTCGACCGCAAGGACGGCGACCCGCTCCCGCCGCTCAAGGCGCTCAAGGGGTTCGCCCCGAAGCACGCCCCCGCGTCCGACCTGGCCCGGATCATCGACGCCCTGGAGTTCGACGACGTCCGCGCGATCGCGCTGGGCAAGCACCTGCTCGTCCTCGGGCCGGACGACGCGGTGAAGGCGGTCGCCGATCTGGTGAAGGAACTGGACGTCCCCGGCCGGCCCGCCGCGAAGGACGCGCCGAAGGAGTGACCGCAGCCGCGCCCGGTCGGGCGGCCCCGTCACCCCGGCGCGTCGATCACGAACGTGACGGGGCCGTCGTTCACCAACTCGACCCGCATGTCGGCCCCGAACCGCCCGGTCGCCACGGGCACGCCGAGTAAGCGCAGCGCGTTCACGAACGCCTCGTACAGCGGCTCGGCGACCGCCGGTTGCGCCGCGCCGCTGAACCCCGGCCGCCGGCCCTTCAGGCAGTCGCCGTAGAGCGTGAACTGGCTCACCACCAGCACCGCCCCGCCCACGTCTTGCACGGACAGGTTCATCTTCCCGTCGGCGTCGCCGAACGCCCGCAGGTTCGCGACCTTGTCCGCGAGCCAGTCGACCTGCTTCTGCGTGTCGCCGGGCGCGACCCCGAGCAGCACCAGCCACCCGACCCCGACCTCGCCGGTGACCGCGCCGCCGACCGCGACCTGCGCCCGCTCGACCCGTTGCAGCACCGCACGCATGGGAACCCCGCTTGTGACGAGAGGGACCGTGCTGGTGTGCGGGCCGGGCCGGAGAGCGTCAAGGACGGGGGAGCGCGGCGAGGAAATGGTCCAGCGCCGCGACGTACTCGGGCGTGTAGGAGTGGTTGTGGTCGCCGCCAAGAACGGTGACGAACTGCTTCGGCTCGTTCGCGGCCGCGAACAGCTTGCGGCCGAGGCGGTACGGCACGATCTCGTCGGCGTTGCCGTGGACCTGCAACAGCGGCCCGTGGTACGCCGGGATCTTGGCGACCGAGTTGAGGCTCGCCTGCATCACGGCCCGCACCGGCAGGAACGGGACGAAGCTCGCGGCCACGTCCGGGAGGTTGGTGAACGTGCCCTCCAGGATGAGCGCGCGGGCGCCGTCGCGGGCCGCGAGGTCGACCGCCACGCCGCCGCCGAGCGAGTGCCCGGCGACGACGACGTCGGCCTCGCGGACGCCGGCCCGCGCCGCGAGCCACTGCCGGGCCGCACGGGCGTCGTCGAGCACGCCCGCCTCGGTCGCCCGCCCGCCGCTGCGGCCGTACCCGCGGTAGTCGAACACGAGGACCGTGGCGTTCATCTTGTCGCGGAACAGCTCGATGACGTGCCGGCGGGTGGTGACGTTGCCGCCGTTGCCGTGGGTGAACAGCACCACCGCCCGCGGCCGCCCGTCGTCGGGTTCGGCGAGCCACCCGTGGAGGCGCACGCCGCCGGTTGAGTCGATCCAGGCGTCCTCGACCCGCGGGTCCGGGGTCCAGTCGCCCCGCGGGTACTCCGCCGGCTGAAACACGATCGCGTTCTCGACCCGGCCGGCCCGGTCCCGGACCGCGGCACACCCCGCGGCGGGGACACTGATCGCACAGAGTGCGAGTACGGTTGCCCGGCCCATGCGTCCCCCGCAGATTGTGACCCGGCCGGCGCGGGAATTGGTCATCTTCTGTACGGGTATCCCGATCCAACGGCGCGGTGTCAATGTCGCCTTTACCCGGGCGGCGGCCGTCGCGTATGCTCGGGGCGGATTGCGACACCTTCGCCCAGGACGGGGAGACCGAACATGACGTTGACCAGGATGCACGTGATCGCACTGACCGGGGTGGGCTGCGTGGCCCTGCTGGGGGCCACGTACCTCGTGCCGGCCACGCCGGCGGCCCCGGCCGCGACCCCGGACCCGAGCGCCGGGGCCGGGAACGCCAACGCCCCGGTCGAGCGCGTCGAGTACGTCGGCGTGGGCGGCAGCGACACTAAGTACCCGACGCAGATCGAGAGCAAGGTGGGCGACAAGCAGGTGAAGCTGGTCCTCACCGGCGCGGCCCTGCGGAAGAAGGTGATCGTGAACGTGTACACGGTCGCCAGCTACGCCGAGGACGGGGTCGCGATCGGCTCGGCCGACGACCTGGTCGGCAAGGACTGCGTCAAGCAGCTCCACCTGGTGATGGCGACCAACGTGTCGGGCAAGCAGATGGCCGACGCCTTCACCGACGCGATCCGCCAGAACTACCCGCGGCCCGCGTTCGACACCGAGGTCGCGGCCCTGAACCAGAAGCTCCGCGCCATGGACCTCGCCAAGGGGGACCAGGTGTGGATCACGAACGTGCCCGGCACCGGCCTGCGGATCGACGTCGTCGGCAAGGTCTCGGTGGCCATCGACACGCCCGCGTTCGCGAAGGCGATGTGGGAAGTGTACCTCGGCAAGCGGAACATCGGCGAGCCGATCAAGGCCGGCCTCGTCTCCCGGCTGAGGTGAAACCGGATCGCATGGATTCGTTTCGATCTGGTGGGGCGGGCATTCGTGCCTGCCTCCAGTCGCGTCGGGAGGCAGGCACGAATGCCTGCCCCACCACGGGCACCTGATCCACGCGATTCCGTATGACCGCACGGTGCCCGCCGCCCGATCGGTGCGGCGGGCACCCGAATTGCACCCGTGGGGCCGGACTCGGCGGGCGGACCGCCGCCACCTCGCGGCCGCCACGGTGACCATGACACCCCCACACCCGCTCCCCGCCCCGGACCCCCGCGAGTGGCTCGTCACCAACGGCCTGGGCGGGTACGCCTCGGGGACCGTGAGCGGCGCGCCGGCGCGGCGGTACCACGGGCTGCTCGTCGCCGCCCACCCGGCCCCGCTCGGCCGGCTGATGCTGGTCAACAACCTGCGCGAGTCCCTCCGGCTCCCGGGCCACCGCACCATCACGTTCAGCGGCGAGGGGACAGGAGCCGACCCCGCCGGTCCGCCGGCCGGGCACCTCGTGGACTTCCGACTCGACGCCGGCCTGCCCGTGTGGCGGTACGCGATCGAAGGCGTCGCGTTCGAGAAGCGGGTGTTCTGCGCGCACCGGCACAACACCGTCTACGTCCGGTACCGGCTCACCGGCGGCGCGGCGGCCCACCTGGAACTCGCGCCGTCGGTTCACTTCCGCGGGCACGACGACCCGGTCGACGCGCCCCCCGGCGGCTCGTACGACCTGACCGCGGTCGGCGACGGGGTCGAGGTACGAGGCCGGTCCGACTACCCGGTGCTGCGGATGATGGCCCGCGGGGGCGACGCCGGGTTCACCGTCCGCCGCGAGGACGTGCCCGATATCGCCTACCCGATTGAGGAGTCGCGGGGTTACGCGCACCGAGGGGCGCTGCACGCGCCGGGGTTCTTCCGGCTCGACCTGGAACCCGGCCGCGACGCGACCCTCGTTTTCTCCACCGAGCTCTGGGACCGCGTCCTCGCGGCGCCGCCCGACCGGGCCCACGCCGCCGAACTCGACCGCCGCGAACGGCTCGTCGCGCGGGCGGTGCCGGCGGCCCGGTCCGGGCTCGCGCGGGAACTCGTGCTGGCCGCGGACCAGTTCCTCTTCACGCCCGCACGCTCGCGGGGCGCCGAGGAGCGATCGGTGATCGCCGGCTACCACTGGTTCACCGACTGGGGCCGCGACACCATGATCGGCCTCGAAGGGCTCACCCTCGTGACCGGCCGGCACGCCGAGGCCGGGCACGTCCTCCGCACGTTCGCCGGCCACGTCCGGGACGGGCTGATCCCGAACCTGTTCCCCGAGACGGGGCACGAGGGGCTGTACCACACCGCCGACGCGACGCTGTGGTTCTTCCACGCGCTGAACCGGTACGTCGGCGCGACCGGCGACCGGGCGACCCTCCGCCACCTGCTGCCCACGCTCAAGGGCGTCATCGCACGCCACGTCGCCGGCACGCGGTTCGGCATCGGCGTCGACCCGGCCGACGGGCTGCTGCGGCAGGGGGCCGGGGGCTACCAACTGACGTGGATGGACGCCAAGGTCGGCGACTGGGTGGTGACCCCGCGGCGGGGGAAGGCCGTCGAGATCAACGCATTGTGGTACAACGCCCTCCGGATCATCGAAGGCTGGGTCCGCGAAGAAGACGGCGCGGCGGCCGCGGCCGCGTACGCCGGGCACGCCGAGCGGTGCCGGGCCTCGTTCAACCGCCGGTTCTGGTACGCCGCCGGCGGGCACCTGTACGACGTGCTCGACGGCCCCGGTGGGACCAACGACCCGGCGCTGCGGCCCAACCAGGTGTTCGCGATTTCACTCGACCACCCCGTTCTCGATCCGGAGAAGTGGGAGCCGGTGCTGCGCGTGGTCCGCGACGCGCTGGTGACGCCGGTGGGTCTCCGGTCGCTCGCCCCGGGGAGCCCGGACTACCAGCCGCGGTACGCCGGCGACATCCGGGCGCGCGACGCCGCGTACCATCAGGGGACCGTGTGGGCGTGGCTCATCGGCCCGTACCTCGACGCTCACGTCAAGGCGTTCCCCAGCGACCGGGCCGGCGCGGCGGCGCTGCTCGATGGGTTCCGCGACCACGTGAACGAGGCGTGCGTCGGGTCGATCAGCGAGGTGTTCGACGCCGAGCCGCCGCACGCGCCCCGCGGGTGCGTGGCCCAGGCGTGGAGCGTCGCCGAGGTGCTCCGCTGCTCGGTGAAGGTGGCGCGGTGACCCGCGGGGTCACGGGGCGAAGAGCGGGACGCCGGCGGCCGCGGCGGCGCGGGCGAGGGCCGCGTCGATGGTCGCCAGCGGGAGCCGCACCCGCACCGCCAGCTCCAGGTACGCCGCGTCGTAGACCGGGATCAGGTGCGTGCGGGCGAGGGCGAGGATCTCGGGCCACGCGCGGGCCGGGGTCTCGTCGTCGAGGAAGATCGGAAGGGCCACGAGTTGCGACAGGAACAGGTCGACCTCCGCGGCCGTCACCAGCCTCTGGGTCTCCGCAACCCGCAGGGTGTCGGCGAGGTGTAGCGACCAACTCACTGGGACACACGGCTTGAGGGCAACGACGCGCCCCAGCACCCGTGAGGTGTACGTGGTGGCCTGCGCCGTGAGGCACCAGCGGCTCGTGACAGAGGCGTCCAGAACGAACCCGCCGGGTGGGGGAACGAGGAACGGCCCGGTCATCCCCGCTCCTCAACTGCGAGAGCGGCCCGCAGCGGGTGGTCGGCGGGGAGCGGCTCGCCGGCCCGCTCGTGCCCCTCGATCACCGAACGGAACAGCGCCGCGCGAAGCGGGGCCGCGGCCGCGATTTCCTCGGGCGTCGTCGGGAATCGCGGGGGTCGACTCAGTTCGGCCACCGACCTCCCGTCTTCGGCGATGACGACTTGATCGCCGGCCGCGACGCGCGCGATCAAGGCGGGTAGATCGGCCTGGGCCTCGGCCATGCTCACGATGACGACGTTCACAGTCACCCCTCCCGGCGTCACGCGGGGTTCGCCCTCAGGAACCCATCTATCGCACCAACCTCGGCCGCCGTCAACCGCCAGTCGGCCGCGCCGACCAGCTCCTTCAACTGGCCCGGTTTCCGCGCGCCGACGATCGCCGCGGTCACCGCCGGGTGCCGCAGCACCCACGCGATCGCCACCTCGCCCGGGGTGCGGCCGTGCGGCGCGCCGACCGTGCGGAGCAACTCGACGAGGTTCAGGTTCCGGGTCAGCAGCGGCTCCTGGTAGTGCTTGTTCTTCTCCTTCCGCCAGTCGTCGGCCGGCATCGCCGCGACCCGCTCGCGGGTCATCGCGCCGGTGAGCAGCCCCGACGCCATCGGCGAGTACGCGATCACCCCGATGTTGTGCGCCTGGCAGTGCGGCAGGATGCTCTCCTCGACCTCGGGGCGGATCATCGAGTACGGCGGCTGGAGCGACGTGATCGGCCCGAACTTCGAGACGCGGGCCATCTGCTCGGCCGAGAAGTTCGACACGCCGGCCCAGCGGATCTTCCCCTCTTCCTTCAGCTTCAGCACCGCCTGCCAGCCCTCCTCGATGTCCTCGTCGGGCTCGGGCCAGTGGATCTGGTACAGGTCGATCACGTCCAGCTTCAGCCGCTTCAGGCTCGCCTCGCACTCGCGGCGGATGCTGTCGGCCTTCAGCGACTTGCCGATCTGCCGCTCCTCGTTCCACACGCGGGCGCACTTCGTGAACACGTACGGCCGCTTCGCCACGCCCTTCAGCGCCTCGGCGACGACCTCCTCCGAGTGCCCCAGGCCGTACACCGCGGCGGTGTCGATCCAGTTGATGCCGAGGTCGATCGCCTCGCGGATCGACGCGACCGAGTCGGCGTCGTCCTGTGCGCCCCACCCGAACGCCCACCCGCCGCCGCCGATGGCCCACGCGCCGAAGCCGATGCTCGTGACGTGCAGGTCCGAGTTGCCGAGTTGCCGCGTCTGCATTGCGTTCCTCCGGAACAGCCGGCTGACGCCGGCCGCTCGCCCGCGTACCGTGACCGTATGCAACCCATCGTACTGATCAACGCGGTCGGCCTCACGCCCCGGCTCCTCGAACACGCCCCGCGGCTGAAGGCGGTCGCGGCGGCCGGCTGGGTCGCGGACATGCCCGAGGTGCTGCCGGCGGTCACCTGCACCGCCCAGGCGACGCTGCTCACGGGCGAACTCCCCAACAAGCACGGCGTCGTCGCCAACGGCTGGCTGTTCCGCGACACGAACGAAGTGCGGTTCTGGCAGCAGAGCAACCGACTCGTCCGGGCCGAGCCGCTGTACGCCACCGCCCGCAAGCGAGCGAAGGAACGCGGCCTGCCGTTCACGAGTGCGAAGCTGTTCTGGTGGTTCAACCAGGGCGCGGCGGTCGATTTCAGCGTCACGCCGAAGCCGCACTACGCGGTGAACGGGAATAAGGCGTTCGGCGTCACCGGCGAGCCGCAGCAACTCTCAGCGGACCTCGTCGCGAAGCACGGCGCGTTTCCGTTCCCGGCATTCTGGGGGCCGATGGCCGGCGCGAAGAGCACACAGTGGATCGCAGCAGCAGCAGCCACGGCGCTCGCGACCAAGAAGCCGACGCTCAGCCTCGTGTACCTGCCGCACCTCGACTACGACCCGCAGCGGTTCGGGCCGAAGGGGTGCGACATGGCGAAGTGCGTCAAGGAACTCGACGATGCTTGCGCGCCGCTGCTCGACGCGGCGAAGGCGGCCGGGGCGCAGGTGTGGGTGGTGAGCGAGTACGGGCACTGCGACGTGTCGCGGCCGGTGTACCCGAACCGGCTGCTGCGCACGGCCGGGCTCCTCGAAGTGCGCCGCGGGCCGTTCGGCGAGCAACTCGACCTGTACGGCTCGCGCGCGTTCGCGGTGGTCGATCACCAACTCGCGCACGTCTACGTTCGCGACGCCGAGGACGTGCCGCGGGTGCGCGAACTCCTCGCGCCGCTCCCCGGCGTCGCGCAGGTGTTCAGCGGCGAGGAACGCGCCACGATCCACCTCGACCACGACCGCAGCGGGGAAGTCATCCTGCTGTCGGAGCCGGACGCATGGTTCGCGTACCCGTTCTGGCTCGACGATCATTTTGCGCCAGACTACGCGAGGGCGGTGGCGATCCACGCCAAGCCGGGGTTCGACCCGTGCGAGCTGTTCTTCGACCCGAAGCTGCGGTTCCCAAAGCTGCACGCGGCGCGACGGCTCGCGCAGAAGAAGCTCGGGTTCCGCATGACGATGGACGTGGTCCCGTTGGATGGCGCGATTGTGCGGGGGAGTCACGGCCTCGCTGCGACCGACCCATCCGACCGCCCCGTGCTCATTGGTCACGGCCCGAACCCCGGGGCCAGTGTTCCCATGACCGCGGTGAAGGAAATGCTACTCACCGCTCTCGGGCTGGGCCGATAACGCGAGCGGAACGTCGCAACAGGACGTGATCCGCACGCGAAAGGAGCCACCCGTGACCCGTTCCGCACTCGGCCTGTCGGCCCTCGTTCTTGCGCTGTCCGCAAACTCGGCGTCGGCGCAGAGCCCCGCCGTCGGCCAACTGCCGCTGCCCGGAGACCTGTACGGCTACTCGCCGCTGGTGCCGACCATCGACCCGTTCCCGTCGCGGTCGTCGGGGTACGCGCCGTCGATGTTCCTGCCGCGGGTCGGCGGCACCCGCATCCACCCGCCGACGCCCGTGGTGCAGTCGGCCCCGACGGTCCCGGCCCCCGGCACGGTGATCGTCCAGGGCGACCCCGGCGTGGTCGTCGGCCCGGCCGTGCAGCCGACCGTCCCGGCCCGCGGGTTCCGCCGCTTCGGGCGGTAGTATCAGGCGAGCGGGGGACGCCAGTCCGCCGGTAGAATTTGCAACCACTGGGGGACTGACGTCCCCCGCTCGCCAAGTCACTTTGCTCACCCCGAGATCAGCTTCCGCAACTCCTTCGCGAACCTCGGCACCGCCACCTTCGGGTCCTCCTTGGCCTCGTACTCCAGTGCGACGTAGCCGTGGAAGTTCGCGTCCTTGAGGATCTTGATGACCCTCGCGAGGTCGGCGTCCTCGCGCTTGTTCCCGGGGAACACCTCGGTCTTCACCTGCGACACGACGCCGTAGGGCGCGATCTTGGCGATGTCGGCGTAGGGGTCGGCGGTGTGGAAGTTCCCCGTGTCGATGTTCACGCCCAGCGCCGGGCTCTTCACCGGCTTCACCAGGTCGAGCAGGTGCTCGGGGGTGTCGGTGATGCCGCCGTGGTTCTCGAGCGCCAGCAGCACGCCGGCCATCTCGGCGACCTCGCAGCACTCGTTCATTGCGGCCACGACGCGCTTCTGCGCCTCTTCGAGCGTGTCGCCCTTCTCCAGGTTGCCGGCGAAGATGCGCACTGTTTTTGCGCCGACCTTCGCGGCCCGGAGCGTCCAGTCCTTCACCTTCTGGACCTCGGCCTTGCGCTTCGCGTCGTCGCGGAGGCAGAAGTTGTTGCCGACGGGGATGCCGGAGACCGCGAGCTTCTTCTTGGCGGCGTGGTCGCGGACCTTCTCGATGTAGGCGTCGGTCGTCTCGGCCCAGAAGTACGACGTGAGTTCGACCGCGTCGACCGGCAGTTCGGCCGCGTAGTCGATGAACTCGAACAGCGTCATCGTCGGCTTCTTGAGGTCGAGGAACTGCCGCATGCTGTACGCCGCGAGGCTCAGCTTCAGGTCGGGCTTGTCGGACGGCCGCTTGACGGGGTCGATGGCCAGGGCGAGCGGCAGGCGCGAGCCCGCGGTCCCGGCGGCGAGTGCGGACGTTGCGAGGAATTGGCGGCGCGAGAGCGACATGAGACGGGCTCCGGGGTGACGGGGGGCGGGACGCGCCGCCAGTGTACCCCGTTTCACGCCCGGCAGGGAGTCACCCGCTGCTGTTCTTCTTGGACTTCGGCGGGCCGAGCACCTCTTGGAGCACGATGGCCAGCGCGAGCCCCTGGCCCGAGTTGAGGAGCGCCGTCAGGTTCTTGGCGAGCGGGGTCTTGGCGACCGGCCGGGGGCGGGTGGCGAGCCGGGTGACGCGGGTGGCCGGCGCGCCGGTACTGCTCTCCGGGGCCACCACTGTGGCGGTCTGGAGCATCGCCAGTTCGGCCGGCCGGGCCAGGGCGGCCGGGGCCGCCGCCGGGAAGTACTGCGTGAACCCGCCGTCGGCCCGCTGCGGGGGCGCCTCGGCCAACTCGGCGGTCACCCGGGACCGCGAGCGCTCGGGCACCTTGACCGGCTGCACCACCGGCACGACCGCGGACGGGTTCTGGTTCTGCTGCTGCTGCTGCGGGGCGTCACCCGACTTCTTGCGGAGCCGGTCGATCTCGGCGAGGAACCGGTCCATGTCCGAGTTCGCCTGCCGCGGCCCCGCGCCGCCCCGGTTCATCGGCGGGTTCGCGGCCCGCGGGTTCGCCCCCCGCCCCCGCGGCGCGTTGTTCATCTCGTTGAGGCCGTTGATGAGCTTCGACACCGCCCCCACCACCGTGGAGATGATGACGATCGCGAGGATGATCCAGAAGATGCCCATGTCGGAGCCCCGTGAGAGCAGAGGACAGACGCCTTCGGCGGCAGAGGACAGAGGACAGAGGACAGAGGACAGATAGCGTTCGCTGCTGACTGTCCTCTGACCTCTGCTACTTCTGACCGGAACCGTCACCCGCGGCCCGGGGTGTTCTCGGCCCCGCCGCCGCCGGTCATCGACGCGATGTTGTTCCGCATCGAAGTGTCGGACATGAGGTTCTTCATGTTGTAGAAGTCCATCACCCCGAGGTTCCCCTTGCTGAAGGCGTCGGCGATGGCCTGGGGCACCTGGGCCTCGGCTTCGACGACCTTGGCCCGGTTCTCCTCGCACAGCGCCCGCATCTCCTGCTCGCGGGCGACGGCCGCGGCCCGGCGCTTCTCGGCCTCGGCCTGCGCGACCCGGAGGTCGGCGGCGGCCTGGTCGGCCTGGAGCTTCGCGCCGATGTTCTCGCCGACCTCGATGTGCGCGATGTCGATGGACACGATCTCGAACGCGGTCTGCGCGTCGAGCGCGTTGTGCAGCACGGTCTGCGAGATCATGCCGGGGTTGGCGAGCACCTCCTTGTGGTCGTGGGCCGAGCCGATGGCCTTCACGATGCCCTCGCCGACGCGGGCGATGATGGTCTCCTCGGTCGCCCCGCCGACGAGCCGCTCCAGCTTGGTCCGCACCGTCACCCGGGCCTTGGCGAGGAGCTGGATGCCGCTGCGGCACACGGCGTCGAGGAACTGCTTGCCCTTGGCCGGGTCCGGGCAGTCGATGACCTTCGGGTTCACGCTGGTGCGGACGGCCTCGAGCACGTCGCGGCCGGCGAGGTCGATGGCCGCGGCCGTGCGCCACGGCAGGTCGAGGCCGGCCTTGTGGGCGGCGATCACGGCGGTGGCCGTCTTGGGGACGTTGCCGCGGGCCAGGTAGTGCGACTCGAGGTCGGGCGTGGTCACCTTCACCCCGGCCTGCACGAGCGCGATCTTCTGGCGGACGATCATGCCGTAGTCGACGTTCCGGAGCTTCATCCCGATGAGGCTGCCGATGCCGATGTCGGCCTTGGTGAGCAGCGCCTGGATCCAGAGTCGGATGAAGCTGAAGAAGATGAACAGGAACACGAGGAAGATCAGTACCGCGACGAGCGCGACGCCGATCAGGATGATGCTCCCGTTGTCGAGGTTGGCGGCCCCGGTCTTCTCGCCGAGTTTGGCCGGCCCGCCCTGGGCGAGCAGCGCGAAGGTGTTCGTCACTGTTGTGTTTCCCTTCTGGGGTTCAGTTCTTCGTACCGCGTCGCGGCGGCCCGCGGGGGCTCGCCGGGTTGAGTCAACGAGTGGCCGGCACCGACTTCGATCCGGGACCAGGGTCGTTCACGCCGCCGGGGGCCGGTGGGGTGCACGGGAGACGCAGGTCGGTTCAGTTCCGGGCACCCCACCGGCCCCCGGCGAAAAGACCAACGACCCTGGGGACGCATTCGCGAGCAACGTCACCCGCGGCGGAGCGCCGCAGGATGTTTGAGTCTCGGCCGCCGACCACCCGAAGGTCCGACCCGGGCCGCGCCCGGGATTGTTCGTTACCCTGAAAGGGTTGAAGCCCGTCTGCGGCTCCGCGTGATTCACTTGTCCAGTCCGATGTCCAGGTCGAAGTCGTCGAGCGAGGCCCGCTGCACCGGCGGCGGGCTCGCGGGCGGGTTCGGCGCCGCCTCCAACTTGATGTTCGGTGCCGGGGCGGGGTTATCGTCGGGAATCGGGCCGTCGATGTCGGCCACGTCGGCGGGCGGGTCCATCCCGCGGACCAGGACGGTCGTGCCCTTCACCGCGACGCACCGGACCCACACCCCCGCGTCGAGCATCACGCCCTCGGTCATGGCGTCGATCCGCCGGCCGTCGAACTCGACGGTGCCCGACGGCCGCATCGGCGAGACCGTCTTGCCCGTGCGGTTCTTGAGCGCCTCCAGTTCGGTCTGCCCGGCGACCTCCAGCGGCGCGGAGGAGCTTTCGAGTTCGCCCCCGACGGACATCCGCTTGTACGCGGCGACCGCGACGTACCCCGCGGCCGGGAACCCGACGGCCAGCGCCGCGACCGCGACCACCGCTTCCGTGACCGTGCCCCGGGCCAGGATGATACCCACCCCGAGCGCGAAGAACAACAACGAGCCCACGACCAGGAACCCGCCGGTCGGGAGCAGTACCTCCGCGAGCAGCAGGATGATGCCGAGCGAGAACAGCACGAGGGCGAGCGTCAGGTAGTCCATGCGCTTGTTGTAGGCTGGGGACCGGGAATGGGGGGTTGGAAATACGGGGGCGGCTCGTTTGCTTGTCCCCGGCTCCCACCGTCCGACCCCCAATCTCCGCGTTCCTAGACTTCTTTGACCACGATCCGGGTGCCCTCGACCTGGATCACCTGGACCCGGGTGCCGGCCGGGACGAACCCGCCGTCGGACACCACGTCCACGAACCGGTCGCCGAACTTGACCATCCCGGCCGGCCGCAGCGGGGTGTTCGTGGTGCCGACCGCGCCGAGCAGTTCGGCCGCCTCGCCGGCCCCGGGGAGCATGTCGGCGGGGGAGCCGGTCTCGACCGGCGCGTTCAGCACCAGCCGGTTCCCGCCGGGGATCTTCGGCAGGAACCGCGCGATGGTGAAGGCCAGGAAGAACGCGCCGATCATCGCGAACATGTACACCGACACCCGCTCCCCGAGCCGGCCCCACTCGCCGGCCGTCGCCGGCACCTTGTCCATCGTCACGACGCCCAGCCCGGCCAGCATGCACAGGATCCCGAAGATCCCGCACGCCCCGAACCCGGGGAGCACGAAGATCTCGATGCCCACCAGCGCGAGCCCGAGCAGGAACAGGAGCAGCGCCAGGGCGAACGTCTGCCCGCTGAACTTCGAGTGCGCCCAGAACACCAGGATGAAGCACAGCGCCGCGATGATCCCCGGCACCGTCAGCCCCGGCAGCTTGAGTTCCAGGATCAGACCGGTGAACCCGAGGACCACGAGGAGCACGGTGACGACCGGGTTGCGGAGGAAGTCGGCGAACTTGTCGAGCCAGCCGGGGTCCGGGCTCTTCGCGTCGGGCCACCCGAACGCGGAGGTCACCGCCCGCACGTCGGTCCCCTCGACGGCCACGCGGGCGATCCCGTACTCGACCGCCTGCTGCGCGGTGAGCTTCAGGAGTTGCCCCTTCGGCTTCACTACCTTGTCCTCGACCCACTCGCCCTTCGCACTCTCGAACTCCTCGCGGGACATGAACCGCCGCTGGTTCGCGAGGTTGTTCCCGGCCGGCTTGACGCGGAGGATTTCGAGGTCGTGGCGGAACATGCCGTCGATCAGGATCTCGGGGTAGCCCTGGCTCTTGGCGAGGTCGCGGACACTGCCGAGGTTGGCCTCGACGTCGGCCTGGCGGGTCGCCTTGATGTACGCGGCGAAGTCGCCGAGGTCGGCCTCCTTGGCGTCGCCCAGCCCGTCGGGCTTGGCCTTCGCGACGACGATCTCGGAGCACCCGAGAGCGACGACCGTGCCGGCGGCCGGGGCGTGCTCGGTGACGAACGCGACGATCTTGATCTTGTCGTCGCCGGTCTGCGCGGCCCGCAGGTCGTCCGCGAGGTTCCGGGCCGCGACGAGGTCGTTGCCGCCGACGTTGATGACCAGGATCAGGACGTTCCCGCCCTTCTGCCGCACGTCGCGGACCACGCGGTTGACCGACTCGCGGACCGAGCCGTCGATGTCCTTCGTGATGGCCCAGAAGTACACGTCCGGCGTGCGGCCCTCCAGGGGGTCGTCGGGGTTGCCGCCCCGCAGTCCGTACAGGCTCGCGACGTCGGTGCGGGTCTCGGCGGTGGCCTTCGCGAGCCCGAGGCTGATCGCCTGCCGGGCGGTGTAGTTGCCGACCTGCCCGTCCGCGACACCCTCGACCGGGGGGAAGTTCGGGCCGCCGGCGATGTTCTTGACCTGCTCGGCGTCGGCCGCGTCGAAGTACACGGGGTTCAGCGGCGGCACCCGCGGGATGCCGCGGCGGAGTTGCACCGCCGGGTCGTACATCTTACGCACGACCGGCACCAGCCCACCGCGGCCGGCCGCGGCGAGCGTCTCGCGGTACAGCGTCTCCTTGCTCGCGTTCAGCGGCGGAACGAGCGGCGGGTTGCCGTCGTCGGTCACCTGGCCGAGTGTCGCGCCGGGGCTCATCACCAGTTCGCGGCACGCGAGGACCGGCAGGACCGTGTGCGCGCTCGTCGGGGCGTGGACGTACGCGACGGTGTTCACGCCGTTGCGGTTGACCGAGGTGAGAATGTAGTCCTGGAGGCTGAGGCACGCGCCGAAGTCGGCGGTGGCGGCCGGCTTGCCGTCGGGGTTGAAGTCGAACACGACGGTACCGGCCCGCTGCGGGGCGGCCGGGTCGATCCGCGCGTTCACGGTCGCCTTGATCCGGTTCACCCCCTCGGTGGTGATCGGATTGGGGACCGTGACGAACAGCCCCTCGGCGCTCTGGCCGAGGGCGGAGGCGGCCGTGAGCAGCACCCCGCCGACTATCGCGGCAAGCGAACCGACCGTGTGGCGGACCGGAATCGACATCGCTGAACGTTCCTGTCGGGGTGTGGGCCGCGCGCGGTCCACTTGGCAGATTATAACGGTCCGGCGAACCGGGGCAAAAAGAACCTTGGCCCAGTCGCCCCGAACCGGACGCCTTCGGCGACGGGCAGAAGTGGCAGAGGACAGACGACAGAGGCCAGCCAGACACCGGTGGGTATGCTCGTCTGTCCTCTGTCCTCTGTCCTCTGTCCTCTGTCCTCTGTCCTCTGTCCTCTGCCGCCGCAGGCGACTGCCTTCAGAAGCGGCGGGCAACAAACACCTCGACTGTGGTGGCCCGCACGCCGTCGGCCGGCAGCGGGGCGGGCGGCACGCCCTCCAATTGCTCCACGGGCGTTCCCGGCACCGGCAGCGGCCGCGACACCGTTCGCCCGGCGTGCCGCAGCGTGAAGCGGTCGGCGGGTTCCCATGCCCGCACGGGGCCAGCGAACTCGACCGCGAACCCGTGGTCGCTTCCGAACGCGGCGCTCAGTTTTGCTCGCAAGTGTGTGCGAGTCGAGAGTGCCCGCACCGTCCACGGCCGGCCGAACTGCCGCGCCGCGAGGAAGAGTCCGATCATCGCACGGCTCAGCTTCAGGAGCCGGGCGGCGTCGGCGCTCGCGGCCATAAACTCGAGCGCGAACCGCTCCGGGTCGAACCCGCCGGGCTCGTGCAACTTCGCGAACGGCCCGAGGTCGGCGGAGGCCGCGAGCGGGTGGTTCGACCGCGCCAACATCCCGACGAACGGCACGAACTCGCCCCACCGCACCGCGAGCACCTCGTCGAAGTCGTCGGCCGCCGGCAGCGCCGCTCGCTGGGCGGGGGTCAGCACGTCGAGCAGCGCCGGGTCGCGGGCAAAGTTGGTGAGCGGGAGTTCGCCGCCGGCGATGAGTTCGGGGAACAGCGCGTCGGGACTGGTCGAGAGGTCGAGGACGTGAGCGACCACCCCGCCGGGTCGCAGGACGCGCGCGAGTTCGGCCCGCACGCTGGCGAGGTCGGGGAGCGTGTCGAGGACGCACAGCGCCAGCACGCCCGACACACTCCCCGCATCGAACGGGAGGCTCGCGGCGTCCGCGACGATGACGGTCGCGTCGGGGTACCGCTCGCGGAACGCCCGAACGAACGGCCCGGACGGCTCGGTGTGGGTGACCGCGGCCGCCACATCATCCGGGAGCCACTCGCGGAGTTGCCCGCCGCCGGCCCCGATCTCGACGAGCGCCCCGCTTGGGTCGGGAAGGTAGCGCTTCAGCACGGCCCGCACGACGCGCCGCACCAGCGCGTCCCACGGCTGCCGCACGCGAACAAGGTGGTCGAGCAGCGCCGGGTCGTGCCACTTGGTGCCGGGGTCGGGTGTCATGCTCGTGTTGTAGCGGCCCGAACCCGTGCGATGCGTGAGCGGGTCACGAGCCGGACTGTTTGGGCGAACCCTGAGCACCAGCGAGGGGGTGAGGCGCACCCCCTCGCTGGCGCTCAGGGTTCGCCCGAGCACCCGCCTCAACCCTCCGGGTGAGGCGTTTGGTAAAATCACCCCATGCCACCGTTCGAGCGACTCGTGATCCCCGCCGCACTCCTCGGCGATGTCGTTGCGCACGCACTCGCCGACGCGCCGCTGGAGTGCTGCGGGCTGCTCGCGGGCCGCATCGCCGGCGGCGTCGGCACAGTGGCCGCGCGCTACCCGGTCCGCAACGACGCCGCGAGCGCGACCGAGTACGAGAGCAACGCCCGCGACATGCTGAGCGCCTTCCGTGCGATGCGCGAGGGCGGGCTGGAACTGCTGGCGATCTACCACTCGCACCCGACATCGGCCCCGGTGCCCAGCCGCCGCGACGTCGCCCGCAACACCTACGGCGAGACCGCCGCGCACCTGATCGTGAGCCTCGCCGCCCCGGAACCCGTCGCTCGCGCCTGGTGGCTCACGGAGGTGGGCTACCGGGAGGCGGAACTCCGGGTCGATACCGGTGGCCCGAGCGAACGGTCCTAAACCGTCGAAGGAGCAACCGCTCCGCGTCCTCGCTGATCCAGCCGTCGGTCGAGATGATCTCCAAACGAGGGAGCATCGGCGTCTCTGCGAGTTCGCGAGCTTCTCCGTCGGTGAGGCTCTGGCGAAGTGGTAACCCGTGCCGGCGATCGAATCGCAGCTCGCGAAGGTTGGGGAGTTGCGGGCACCCGCTCACGACTCGGAAGAATCCCGGACTGATCCGACAGTTGTGCAGCGAGAGTTGCGTGAGTTGCCCGATCTCGGGGACAGCGAACACCTTCTCCAAAGTTCCCTGACCCGCGTCGTTGATCACCAGCGACAGAATTGGCGCGGAAGCAAACAGTAGAGCGCGGTGTTCCAGAAACCACTTGCCTGCGACAGCGCTGAACTGAAACAAGAACCCGCGCCGGTACTCCCAAGCCCAATCGATGCCTCTGAGCGTCGGCACTTCTTGGTTCCAACGGGACACGTTGTCCCGCCACAGGATCGCTTCGCGTGCGGAACGTTCATCTGGTCCCTTCGGGCGCTGCGGTGCGGCCACCTGCAACCGGATGAACTCGGCCCGGTCGGGGTCGCCGTTCTCATCGAGCCAGTCGGCGTAAGCGAGGCGGACGGTGTCGTCCTCGGGGTCGGCGCAGATCGCCCGCAGGAACGGTTCGAACCCCGGCGGCGGCATCGGATTCCCTCGCAGACATGTTACCCGCCCGTTACCAGCTTAGCCTCGCGTTCGCGGGGTCGCACGGGTTACAATCGGAACGACCGGTCGTCCCATCTCGGGGTTCGCGCCTGCCTCTCACCTCGGCGGAGGGTTTACCCGTGAAGTCGTCACACGCAGCGTTCGGTGTCGTCGCCCTGGCCCTCGCGGGCCTGTGGTTCGCCGGCGGCGGAGCGGCCGCTCCTGCCCGGTCCGCAACGGCTGCCGAGCAGCCCCGGGTCTCGGCCCCGCTCACCCACGGCAACCTCACCGTGTTCTTCGTTCACGGGCCGGACGCGGTGAGCGACGCGCACAAGGTCGCCACGCTCGCCGAGGCGCTCGACGCCGGGTGGGCGGTCGTCCACGAGACCGGCAACGTGAACACGCTCCAGGTCGAGAACAACTCCGACGACTACGAGCTGTTCGTGCAGGAGGGCGACATCATCAAGGGCGGCCGGCAGGACCGCGTGTTCGCCACCGACATGCTCGTGCCCCCGAAGTCGGGCCGCGTGCCGTTCCCGGCGCACTGCGTCGAGGCCGGGCGGTGGCAGGGCCGCGGGGCCGAGGCCAGCACGCACTTCACCAAGTCGGACCAGCGGATCGTCGGCTCCAAGCTCGCGTACGCCAACGCCACCCGCCAGCAGTCCGAGGTGTGGGACAACGTGAAGGAGAACCAGGACAAGTTCACGAGGAACCTCGGCACCACGGTGAACGCCCCGGATTCGGCGACGAGCTTCCAGCTCACCCTGGAGAACAAGACGCTCCAGCAGAAGGTCGCTGAGTTCGAGGCGGCGCTGCGGGCCGGCGGCGAGGGCAAGAGGAACGTGATCGGGTGCGTGTTCCTCGTCAACGGGCAGGTGACCGGGGCCGAGGTCTACGGCTCGAACGCGATGTTCCAGAAGGCGTGGCCGCGGCTTCTCCGGTCGCAGGCCGCCGACGCGGTCGCCGAGCAGTCCGACCGCCCGCTCCCGCCCGTGCCGACCGTGCCCGAGGTCGAGCGGTTCCTCGCGCTCGCCGGCCAACAGCCGTCCGCGGCCGCATGCGACGGTGCCGCCCGCCAAGACTCGGTGGCGCTGAATTGCCCCGGCCCGGCCCCTGCGCGGAACTTCTATTGGGTCGAAGACGGGCTGGGCCAGCCGAACGCGCCGGACACGGCGGTGAACCCGATCGTGACCGCGAACGGCAGCGGCCAGGCGCTGGTTCAACAGCAAGAATCGATCCAGGAGACCGTCCAACTGCGGAACCGGACCGACAACCAGCGGCAGCGGCTCCAGCAATATTACGGGATGCGCGGCAGCAACGTGGCCGTCAACCCGCAGCCCGCGGCCGCGGTGCAGACGCCCGCGGCCGCGGGGAACCGGTTGAACGTGCAGCGCGTCGAGGACGCGGCCGGGCTGAGTTCGGAGTCCCGCGACGCCGGCCGCGGCAACGCGCTCATCCACAAGAGCTTCATCAAGAAGTGAGTTTCGAGTCGGATCGTGGCGAGCCGGGACCGAACCCGCACCGACGTAGAGGTAGAAGAACCCACCCCCCGAGCCCAAGCAGCCCGCCGCGCCGGCAATTTGCACGCCCCCC
>NZ_JBHYGG010000190.1:0-24552 GCF_051859125.1 Gemmata sp. | reverse complement strand
ACCGGAGGTCTTGGTCCCGTGCCAACCGCCGGGCGCTCACGCTCCCGGCTCGCCGTGCTTTTGGCGCAACCCCCCACCCGCCCGATAGAACATTTCGCATGGCGACACTCGACCCCCGCACCACGGCCCTGCTCGTCGTCGACGTTCAGCAGGGGTTCACCGAGATCTGCCCGATGGAGCTGCCGGTCCCGGGCGGGCTCGCGATCGTCGGGCACCTCAACGCGCTGCTCGCCCTGCCCTTCGCCCGGATCGACGCGACGCAGGACTGGCACCCGGCCGACCACTGCTCGTTCCTCGGCCGCCGCGACAACATCTACCCGCCGCACTGCGTGATGGGCACGCCCGGGGCCGAGTTCCTCCCGGGGCTCCGCACCGAGCGCTTCTCGGGCGTGTGGCGCAAGGGGTACGACCCGGACTTCGAGGCGTACGCCGTCACGGCGCAGCACCCCGGGTTCGCGGCATTTCTGAAGGCGTCGGGGATCACGGACGTGGTGGTGTGCGGGCTCGCAACGAACATCTGCTGCTTCTACGCGGCCCGCGACCTGAAGCTCGCGGGGTTCGACGTGTGGCTGGCCGAGGACGCCAGCGCCGGCATCGACGTGCCCGCCGCCGGGCTCTACCAGACGGAGGCCCGCGAGGAGGGGTGCGCCCTGGGCATCCGGTACGCGACCGTGCGCGACGTGGCCGACGCGCTCGGGGCCGCCCCGCCCGCAAACGAGTAGGGGGCAAACGCCTTCGGCGATAGACGCCTTCGGCGGCAAAGGACAGAGGACAGAGCAGTACACCCGGAGGTGTCTGTCTGATCTCTGATTTCTGTCGCCGAAGGCGTCTGTCCTCTGCCGCCGAAGGCGTCTGTCCACCGATCTCTGCCACTTCTTGCTTCGCACGGTCGGGAATTCCGTTCTACAATGTGCATAGCCCGCCGTAGGTGGAACCCGGGAAACGATATGCTCCTGTTCTGTCCCGCGTGCCAGGCCCCGTTCCCGAACGCGTCGCGGTGCCCGCGGTGCGGCGGCCTTTTGTTGATGCCCCACGAGGTCGCGCCCGACAAGAAGCACCGGAAGGTGGCGGAGGCGGCCCCGGTCCGGCCCACGCTCGCCGGCCGCGTGCTGGTCGGCACCGCGCTGGGGATCGGCGGCTACCTCGCGCTGTGCCGGCTCGTCAACGGGGCCGTGCGGGCCGTCGACTCCGACCTGAACCAGTGGTGGATCTCGTCCACGGGCCTGATCGCCGACCAGAGCCTCCAGGGGATGGCGGTCGTGTTTGGGGCGCTGATCGCCGGGGCCGGGCAGTCGAAGGGCTCGACCACGGGCGGCATCGTCGCGGCCGCGTGCGGGCTCCTGTTCCTGGGGTACGACCTCGCGGGCGGGGCCGACCCGAAGAACCTGAGCCTGTACTTGCAGCCCGCCGTCCTGGTGGCGCTCGGGCTCCTGGGCGGGCTCCTGGCGGCGATGGTGTGGTCCCCGCCCCCGCAGTTCATCCTCGGGCTCCCCGGCGCGGGCAAGCTCAGCTCCCTGCAACTCAACGAGGTGGCCGACGCGGTGCGGAAGCGGCCGACGTTGTGGCCCCGGGTGCTGATCGGCGCGACCGTCATGGTCGTGGGCATCACCGTTGCCGACGACCTCCGGATGTACGTCCAGCGGTACTCCGGCGGCCTGTTCCACAGCTCGATCCGCGAGGCCCCGTTCATCACCTGGCAGCTCGCGCTGCTCCTCGGCCTGGGCGGGGCCATGCTCGCCGGGGCCGACACGGGCGCCGGCACCCGACACGGGCTCTTCGCGGGCGTGATCGCCGGGCTGGGGATCTTCGGCCTGTCGGCCCAGCGCGGGGTCGACCACCTGTTCCCCCCGCTGCGGTTCTGGCTCAACAAGTTGTCGGTCCCGATGGAGGCGGTCAACACGCCGGAAACGGCCGCCGCGATCATTGCGAGCGTCATCCTGCTGGGCATCGGCGGCGGGTGGATGGGCGGCGCGCTGTGGCAGCCCATCGTCCCCGAGCACATGCGCCGCTCGCGCCGCCACGGGCTGGATTGAGCGCGTTGCCCCGGCGAGCGGGGGGCGTCAGCCCCCCGAGTGCGCGACCCACTGGGACCGACGACCGCCGGGCTCGTCTCTGGTTCGCCAGACTCGTTGTTGGCCTCGCACTCGGGGGGCTGACGCCCCCCGCTCGCCAACACTTACTCTCGCCAGTTGCCGCGGAACATCGTGCGGCGGGCGCCGGGGTGGTCGGCGAACAGCAACTCGTGCGGGTCGGCCGCGTCGCGGTCCGGCAGCGGCACCGCGACCAGATCGGCCGACTTCCCCACTTCCAGCGAGCCCGCCTCGGCCGCGAAGCCGAGCGCTTCGGCCCCCGCCAGCGTGATCATCTTCAACAACTGCTCGCCAGGTACGTCCGGGTGCCGCGCGTGGACGAACCGCGCTTCCGCGAGGACGTCGAGGTCCGGGTTGGACGCCAGGCTGTCGGTACCGAGGCACACGCGCACGCCGCGCTTCAGGAACTCGCGGTACGGGTGCGGCGGGTGCAGGAACGCGCCGTGCGTCCGCGGGCAGTACACGACGAAGTGAGACTGTCGAAACGGGAAGTCGCGGGGTAGATAGTTCGCGTGGACGAGCAGCACCGAAGACGATTTTTGCGGCTCGCGAACCGGGGTCAAGAAATCCTCCCAACTGCTTGCGAACGCACCTTCTTGGTACACGCCCAGACCGGTTAAAAATTCAACAAACGGTCCGGCTCGGTTTTCGAGTAGCAACGCCTCGGCCCGCGATTCGGCAACATGAATAGCTAGACGAGGGTTGACCCACAGGAGTACCTTCGCACACTGAGCGTTCACGCTGTAGGGCGAGTGAAGACTTCCCGCCCAGCGGCAGAGGTCCGTTCCGGGTCGGGGTCGAACATCCGGTGGCGGTGTAAACCAGCCCAACACCGAGGTACCTGACCACCGATCTAGCGACGCACTGAATCGCTCCTCGCTCAGCCCGATCAGTTCCCAGAACACCACGGCCCGCGTCGGGGCAGCGGCGACGGCGTCCCAACTCGCCCCCTCGCTCGCGATGTCGCCGATCAGCGTCGTGCCGAAGCGCAGGCACTCGGCGAGACCCGCACGGATGTCGGCCTGGACCTGCTCGGGGGGGCGGGTGCGGCGGTAGGCGATCACGCCGCGGAGCCATTCGGTGAAGTGGTCGGGGTCGGTCGGCGGGATCAGCCCACGAGCGCCGCTCAGGTCGAGGTGCGTGTGCGCGTTCACCAGCCCCGGCACGATCGCGACGTTGCCAAGGTCTTCGTCGGCGGTGCGCGCGCCCCGCGGCTCGACGGCGGTGATGCGGTCGCCCTCGACCGTGACGGTGCCGTGAGCCAGCGGCGGCCCCGCGACCGGGAAGACCCAGCGTGCGGTGAGCGTGCGTGAATCAGTCACGGTGGGTGAACCTGCGAGACGTGCGGGCGGTCCGTGTGTGAGACAGGTCGGTAGCCAAGTGGTACGGCACGCGTCTGATATGCGCGCAACCGCGGGTTCGATTCCCGCCCGACCTACTGTCACCGGAAGCACGAAGTTCGAAGCACGTAATCCGAAAGCGGACAGCCCGCTTTTGGATTACGTGCTTCGAACTTCGTGCTTACTTCGTTGCCTTGACCGGCAGTCCCGCGAGCTTCGCCGGCACGAGCCGCGGGTTGCAGCCGGCGGGCAGCGTGCGGTCGTAGAGGTCGCTGCCGGGCTCGTTGTGGTACACCTCGCGGTGCAGGCCAGCGACCACGGCCCGCAGCCGGTCGGCGTCGAACTCGCCGGCCGACTCGGCCATCGGCTTGACGAACAGTTGCAGCGGGACCGGGTCGCCGGTCTCGTCGTCGCTGGCGAAGTTCGGCGACCAGAAGTCGACCCCCTCCACCCACATCCCGCCGGCGCGGTCGAACAGCTTGGTGCGAGCGGCCCACAGGTCCCACTCGGCCGCGGGCGCCCCCGGCGCGGGCCGGTGGCTCTCCCAGATCACGAACGGCAACTGCGAGCCGAGTTCGCCGGCGTCCACCGACATCTGCCGGTAGAACTGGTCGAACAGCCGCGTGCCGACGCCGAGCCGCCGCGCCCAGTTCGCGACGCCGATGTAGCAGAGGTAGCCGGCGTAGTTGGGGATCAGCGCGCCGTAGACGTACCCCGCGAGCCCGGTCGGGTCGTCGGCGCGGTCCTCGGGCGCGGCCAGGAGCAGGTGCTTGGTCCAGCCGTCGGCCTTACCCGGCTTGGACTTCGTTCGGCTCGCGACCGACTTCTCGATCCAGTACCAGGGGATGCGTTCCTCGGGGGCGAGCGTCTGCTCGTAGAGCTGCCCGGCCGCTTGCGTCATCGGGTCGGCCGCGTCGAACGCCTCCCAGACGACCACCTTGTTGACTTGCACAAAGCACCTCTCCTCGATCTGTCGCGGGCACCGATCCGGGCCGCACGCACAATCTGGCATCACAGTGACAAATGTGCGGGCCACGGGAACGGGCACCCGAGGCGGTTGATTCCACATCGGCATTGTACCGCGCCCTTCCAAAATCCTTCGGTTGGCGGTCCGCGGCCCCGCAGGTAAGTTCCCCAAGGGGGCCGCAGAGCCCCTGCCCCAAGTCGTTACCCGGTCGGAGTCCCCAAATGACGCCTCAGAGCCCCGGGCGGTTCAGTTACGATTATCCCCGACCGGCCTTGACAGTCGATATTGTGATCGCGACCCGCGAGGCCCGGCCGCGGGTGCTGCTCATCCAGCGTAAGAAAGATCCGTTCGCCGGAAGTTGGGCACTACCAGGCGGTTTCGTCGAGGAGAACGAGCGCATCTCCGATGCCGCTCGCCGCGAGTTGGTCGAGGAGACGGGGGTGACGGTCGCCGATCTGGAACAACTGTACACCGCCGGCGATCCGGGCCGCGATCCCCGCGGCTGGACGGTATCCGTTGCGCATCTGGCACAGGTCAACCCAGGCGACTTGAAGCCGATTGCGGCCGACGATGCCTCGGCCGTGGGGTGGTTCCCACTCGATGAGTTGCCCGCACTCGCGTTCGACCACGCGATGATCCTGGCCCGCGCCCGGGCGCGCCTGCTGGACCGCATGGCGTAGGGTCAGAGAAGAGATTAATCCACAGATTACGCAGAAGATGCAGATTTTCAAACAGATGACAGAGGACAGAGGACTCTATTCAACGCTGCCCTACTGACTTCGAATCTCTGCTTCTCTGGAAATCTGGGTCTTCTGCGTAATCTGTGGATCGATCTCTTCGCCGCTCTCACTCCTGGTCGCCGAAGTCCTGGGTGAAGTACAACGCGCCCCGCGCGTCGGCCCGGACTGCGACGCCGATCTCGGTGAAGTTCGGGTTCAGGATGTTCGCCCGGTGCCCGGACGAGTTCATCCAGGCGGTCATGACGGCCTGGGCGGTGAAGAAGTTGTACGCGATGTTCTCGCCGTAGGAGAACGACCGGGTCCAGGTGTCGTACCCGGCGAGGTCGAGGCGGTTCGACACCTCGGGGCGGGCGGTGCCGTTAAGCGTGTGCCGCATGGCCGCCACGCCCCCCACGATGGTGCTGAACGCGGCCATGTCGTGCGAGTGGAACGCGGCCGCGGCGTTGAGCGCGAGGTTCACGGCGAGCGGCGCGAGGCCGGCCTTCGCGCGCTCGGCGTTCACGAGTTGGATGATCTGCGACTCGATGGGGGTGTTGGCGACCGCCCGGACCGGGCTCCCCTGGTTGACGTTGTTGGTGCCGACCCCGCCGTCCACGGTGTCGGTGCCGCCGCCGCCCCAGATGACGTCGTTCCCCGCGCCGCCGTAGATCCGGTCGTTCCCCGCGCCGCCGTAGATCCGGTCGTCGCCGCCGGTGCCGTAGATGGTGTCGTCGCCGGTGCCGCCGTAGATGAACGCACCGAACCCGGACCCGTCGCGGATCACGTCGTCGCCCCCCCCGGCGGAGATGACGACGCGGGTGACCCCGGCCCGCGGGTACGGGACGCCGTCCACAACGATGCTCGTCGGGCTCTGCCGCAAGACGATCGTATCGTTCCCCTCGGTCCCGGTCACGGTGAGCGTGCCATTGAGGACGTTGACGGCGGCGGGGCAGTCGCGGACCTCGAGCGCCTCGACGCCGAGTGTGGCCTTCCTGATCACTTTTGTGGTCCCGGGCGAGCGGTTGCGGGGCTCCTGTGACGTAACCGTAGGTCAGCAATTACCCGCCCGCACGGGGAATTGCAACGCGAGCGCCGTCGGCTGCAACGAAGTATCGCCGGAGTGCCACCCTCGGTCGCCGCTCCGCGGCTGCACTGGGGGGCGCGTCAGCGCGGCCGCTCCCCCGTGCGATGTTTGTTGTTCCGCCTACCACTCACTTGCGAAGGTACTTCTCGAACCATGCCAGATCCCATTCCATCTTCGCGACGCGGTTGCTGAGCTTGGTGAGGCCGTGCGGTTCGCCGGGGTAGACCATCAGTTCCGTCGGCACCTTCACGTACTCCTTGAGCGCCCGGTGCAGCATGCGACTGTGCCCCGGTGGGCAGCGCTCATCGCCGCCGCCGACGTGAATCAGCGTCGGCGTCTTCACGTTGCCGAGGCCGTAGGTCGGCGACGTGGCCTTGTAGATGTCGGGCGTCTCCCACGGGAGCCCCTTCTTAAACACCTTCGGGTACGCCGGCTCGTCGTTGAACCCCCACTCGGCGACCGTGTCCACGATCCCGGCCCCGCTGCTCGCGGCGCGAATCTTGACGGGCGAATCCTTCAGCGTGATGAGGCAGTTCGTGAGGTAGCCGCCGTTGCTCCAGCCCATGACGGCGATGCGGTCCGGGTCGGCGATGCCCTCCTTGATGAGGTGCTGGATGCCGGCGATTATGTCCTTTACTTCAATGTCGTTTTCCTTGCCGATGAGGTCGGTGACGAACTTGTCGCCGTAGCCGGTGCTGCCGCGGTAGTTCGGGCACAGCACGGCGTACCCCTTGGCGGCGAAGTACATTCGGCCGTTGTGCGGGTCGAAGCGGAGGTCGTTGTAGCTCGCTGTGGTCGGCCCGCCGTGAATTGCGACGACCAGCGGCAGCGGCTTGTCGCCCTTCTTCCAGCCGTGGGGTAGTTCGAGCGGCCCGCCGACCGAGACACCGTCCAGAGCCTTCCAGGTGACGTGTTCGACCGTGGGGAACTTCCACGTCGCCGTGTGCGGGTTGGGATCGACGAGCGAGATGCGCTTCTTGCCCAAACCGGCTTCCAACGCTGGGAAGCGTTGGAGATTGCTTCGGACGACAACCGGACTTTGTGAGTTCGAGGCAACATCAACTGCGTAGAAAACCGTTCCCGCTTCCTGGTAGCCGAACCCGTCTCGAACCTCCGGATTATAAAGCAGGACGCCGGTGCTTCCCCTGATGTCGGACAGCAAACTCATTACATCGGGCGGGCTTTTGGCCGCGTCGTTCGCTCGCCCCAGAGCCCAAGCCAGAGGACTGCCGTATCCCCGAACCTCGATTTCGCCCTTTCGTGGCATCTGGTGAACGGCCCAGGCATCCTTAATCCATTCGCCAACGATGACCTCCGTCGGATACGCATCGAAGATCGCGCAGAAGGCGAAGCGGGTGCCGTCGGGGTTCCAGGCAAGGTGTTCGAGCCAGGCGTGCGGCGACGCGGCCTTCGCGCGGTACACGTCCGTCGGCGGCGTCACGACCTTGCCGCCCTCCCACACGTCCACGCGGCTCTCGCCCTCGGACTTCAGCACCGTGTCGTCGAACGCGGACACCATCGCGATCCGCTTGCCGTCCCGCGTCACGGCGAACTCGCGGACGTAGCGCTTCTCGGCGATTACCTGCTCGGGCTTGCCGTCCTTCTCGACGCGGAAGACCTCGCTCACCGTGCGCTTGCCGAAGCCGTATTCGGGCTTGTCGAACTTCTTGCGCAGCGCAGCGAAGTCGTCCTCGTCGGTGGTGGTTGCGTCGACCGAGTAGAACACGGCGTCAGCTTTGGGGGCGTAGTCGTAGCCGGTGACGCCCGCCTCGATCTTGGTGACCGCGACGGGCTCGCCGCTGTCGGCCGGCACCTTCCACACCTGCGGCTTCGCCTTGTCGCCGCGGTTCGCAAGGACGAACACCGACTTGCCGTCGCCGCTCCACTTCGGGAGCCGTTCGTTGGCGCGGTCCTTGGTGAGCTGCACCGGCTTGCCCTTGCCGTCGGTGTCCACGACCCACAGGTCGGTGCGGCGGTTGTCGGCCTTCTTGTCCCAGGTGGCGAGGCAGTATGCGACCCGCTTGCCGTCCGGCGACACGGCGATCTCGGTGATGGTGTTCACGCTGGCGTAGTCGTCGGGCGTGATGTCGTGGGTGCGCTCGGGCGGCGCGGCGCGGCCGACCGCCGCGAGGGTGACGAGCAGAAGCAGTGCGGACGCGCGGCGCATGCGGACCTCCGGGAACGAACCAGGGCTCACGCCCTGGGCTACAGACTACCGCCCCTCCGGGGCTGAGAACAGCGCCCGGTCTGGAGCCCCCGAAGGGGGCGACAATCCGTAGCCCGGGGTGTCAACCCTGGGGTTCCTGATCTTTTTCGTTTCGCGGGGGCGGGCTATAAGGGCGCAATTGTGGGGCCGCGCTCCGTTCGCTGGGCGGCCCCGACCCGCACCATCGAACAGGAGCCATCACCGTGCGATCCCGTGGCTTCGCTCTCGCCGCCCTCCTCCTCGGCGTCTCGGCCGTCACCGCCCAGCAGCCGGTGCCCCCGGTCCCACCCGGCGCGCCGGTCCAGCCGCCGGCGCCGCCCGCCGCGCCACCGGTCGACTCCAAGCTCGACGCCCACCTGAACGGGTGGCAGAAGAACATGGGCGACCTCGTCAACTTCCGGTTCAACCTGGAACTGACGCGGACCGACGCGGTGTTCAAGACGGACAAGAAGTACTCGGGCGTCGTACTGTGCATGAAGCCGAACTTCGCGGTGCTGCGGCTCAACAACGACGCCGACAAGACGGCCACCGACTACGAGGCGTTCATCTGCGACGGCAAGTCGGTGTTCGAGTACAACGGGCTCGCCAAGACGATCACCGAGTGGAAGCTGCCGGCCCCCGCGCCCGGCGGGAACCCCAACGGCAACGGCACCGACAACATCATGCTCGACTTCCTCAAGGGCATGAACGCCAACGCCGCCAAGGCCCGGTTCGACCTCACGCTGTTCAAGGAGGACGCGAACTACGTGTACCTCGACGTGAAGCCGCTCCAGCCCAAGGACAAGCAGGAGTTCACGCAGCTCCGCATGGCGCTGTACGGCCCGAACACGAAGTGGCCGTACCTGCCGGCGCAGGTGTACGTGTCGAAGCCCAACGGCGACACCGAGCAGTGGAAGCTCAAGGAGCCGCAGACGAACATTCCGGGCCTCGGGCCGCAGCACTTCGCGGCGCAGAAGCTCGACGGGTGGAAGCAGCAGGAGGGCGGGAAGGCCCAGCAGCCGCAGCCGAAGAACATCGGCCAGCCGAAGCTCCCGGGCAAGGACGACGGCCTCGTGCGGCCGAAGTGACGGTGCGTCAGGTCCCCGAAGGTGGGTCACTCGCTCAGCGAGCGACACCAACCGCGCTCCGGGCCTCCCAGAAGATTGTCGCATCGCCGGGGTGCGACTCGCGGAGCGAGTCGCCTACCCTTTTGAGCCCCGCAGTCGCGGGGCTTTTCGCGTTTCTCATCCCCCTTTCACTGCCCGAACGTAACGATGTTGGTAGATGGCCGCTGACTCGCGGCCACGGGTCGCTCACTTCGTTCCGAGGGTTTCTGCCATGCGTGGATTACGTTTCGCGGTCGCCGGCGTGCTCGTGGCCGGGATGGTCGGTCTGGCCCAGGCCCAGTTCCGGCCGGGCGGCGGCGGCGGCGGCGGGGTGACGGGCCTCGTCACCAACAAGGCCGTCCAGGAGGACCTGAAGGTGTCCGAGGACCAGGTCGCGAAGCTCAAGGAGTGGGGCACCGAGTTCCGCAAGAAGTCCTTCGAGATCATGAAGGACAAGGGCGTCGAGTTCGGCAAGGGCGGCGGGTTCGGTAAGATCGAGCCCGAGATGCGCGAGAAGATGGACGCGGCCACGGCCGAGATCAACAAGGTGGCCTACACGCAACTGGCCGACGTGCTGAAGAAGGAGCAGGTCGAGCGGCTCAAGCAGATCCAGCGGCAGGATATGGGTGTCCGGGCGTTCACTAACGCCGAGGTCGTGGACGCGCTCAAGCTGACGGCCGCCCAGAAGGACTCGGTCAAGGGGGTCATGGGTGACCTCCAGAAGGACACGAAGGAGATCTACGGCGAGGCCAACGGCGGCAAGGGCAAGGTGGACTTCGAGAAGCGGGACGAGAACGCGAAGAAGGTCCAGAAGCTCCAGAAGGAGTACGTGGGCAAGCTCGAGGACCTGCTCGACGACAAGCAGAAGGCGACGTGGAAGGAACTGAAGGGCGCGGAGTTCGACCTGACCAAGCTCCAGGGCCAGCCCCGCAAGAAGGACTGACCGCCTCCGGCGGAAGCACGAAATTCGAAGTACGAAACCCGAAAGGAAGACACCCGATACCGGTGGTTCCTTTCGGGTTTCGTACTTCGAATTTACTCAGGACTACACCCACTTCATCAGCACGCCCAGGTAGTTGTCCTTGTCCTTGAGCAGCCCCTCGTAGGCGTCGCCGAGTTGCTCGGGGGTGATGGTGTGCGTCACCAGCCCGGCGAGGCTCAGCCGCCCGTTCGCGAGCTGCCGCAGCAGCCACGTCTGCGCCTTGTCGACGTCCCACGCGCCGGCGAGCCGCGTGTGCGCCGCCTCGAACAGCATGTTCCCGTGCGCGCCCGACACCTCGATGTACCGGCGGTGCAGGTCGTCGTAGAAGTTCACGTCCTTCGCGATCCCCCGCGGGCTCCCGACCACGATCACCTGACCCGCGTCGCACGCCAGGCTCATCGCCGTCGGGATCGCGGCCGGAACGCCGGTCGCGTCGGCCACGACTTCCGCGCCCTTCGCGTTGAGGTACGCGGCAAGTTGCTGCTTCACGTCGCCGGCGGTCGGGTCGATGACGTGGTCGGCCCCGGCCGCGAGCGCCGCGTCGCGCCGCATTTTTACAGCGTCGATCCCGACCACCGGCGACATCCCCGCCGCCATCATGCACCGCAGCGAGAACTGGCCGATGATGCCGAGGCCGAGCACGGCCCCGCTGCGGCCGAGCGTCAGCCCTGCCCGGACCGACGCGCCCATGCCGTAGCGCGAGATGCACGCGACGGCCGCCTTATCGAACGTCAGCGCGTCGGGCATCTTCCACACGCGGCAGCGCTCGTGCCCGACGGTGAGTAGCTCGGCCGAGGCGTGGTTCCCGGGGTAGCTGACGCGGTCGCCCTCCTGGAACCCGCCGGGGAACTCCTTGCCGACCTTCAGCACCCGGCCCGCGGCGGAGTACCCGGAGCGGAACGGGAACTTCCAGTCCGGCAGGTTCGGGTCCTTGAGCCACTGGTGGGTGCCGGTGTACACGGCCAGTTCGGTGCCGGCGCTGATCGCCGAGTACTCGGCGGCGATGAGGATCTGGTTCGGGGCCGGGTCGGCGAGTTCGACCTCGCGGACGGTGGTCTTGTACGGCTCGGTGATGACGGCCTGACGTGCGCGGACCATTGTGACCTCGGCGGGGAGTCGTCGGGGGGCGCGATGAGCGAATTGTAGATGCGGGGGAGGTGAAGAGTAGCCACGGATGGGGATGTGGTTGGGCGAACCCTGAGCGCAAGCGAGGGGGTGCCCTCACCACTCGCTTGGGCTCAGGGTTCGCCACGAACCCGGTGGCTCGCGGCCCCTTCTTCAGTACCGCAGCTCGGCCCCGCAACTGAGCATGTGCGCGAAGAAGTGCGTGGTCGCGCCGGTCAGTGCGGGGCTCAGCGTCACCTGGTCCTGCGCCCGGCGCACGTTGTTCCAGTACAGCGCCGTGTACCCGACCGTGAGCCGCGCGTGTTCGGTGACCCGGTAGCCGATCCGCACGCCGCCCTCGGCCACGGTCCCGAAGTACGTCATCGGGTCGCGGGTGCTCGTCGCGACGAGCGGAACCGCGGGCACGCCGGTCGCCGCGACAACGACGCTGCGGTCGAAGTCGAGGGCGCTCGCGTTCACCCCCAGCGCAACCGCGGCGAGCCCCTCGACGAGCCACCGCTGCCCGCCGGCCGTGGCGAGCACCCCGAGGTTCCCGCCGTAGAACTCGTTCCGCGTGCGGGCGCTCTGCCCGCCGGTCACCAGTCCCGCGAGCGGCGGCACCCCGCCCGTCGCCGTGAAGCCGTACCCGAGTTCGTCGCGGAGGTAGAGTTGGCGGTAGCCGAGCAGCGCGTCGACCCGCCACGCCCGGCCCTGCCGCGTCTGGAGCCGCACGTTCAGGTCGCCGCCCGCGAACATCGTCTGGGTGGTGGCCGAAACGGTCCCGGTCGTGAGGCCCGGGAACCCGACGTAGGCCGGTACCTGCACCACCGTCCCGCCGAGCGCCACGAACTGCGGCACGTTCACGACGTTGAGCCCGTTCCCCGCACCGGTGAGTTGATCGCTGGTCGAGTACAGCGAGTAGAATCGGGCGACCGCACCGGCGTCGTGGGCGCGGTCGAACCATAGCCCGCCCTCGGCCCGCAGGCCGCCGCGCCAGTCGCCGAGCATCCGCCGGCCGCCGAACAGCGGCACCGTCCCCGGCTGGCCGATCGCGGCGGCGTTGAGCAACCCCGCCGCCGCCGGCCCGGTCGTCACCACCGGGGCGATGTTCACCGAGCGGGTGGTGCCGAGCAGCACCTCGGCCCCGAACCACACGCGGGTCGCCCGCGGGTCCGGGCACGGGCACGCCTCGGGACCGAACACGAACTCCCGGCCCTGCGCCGCGTCCCCCGCGTCGAAGATGTCGGTCGGCTGGGCGGGCACTGGGGGCTGGGTGAAGTCGGCGCGGCGGACCGCCTCCTCGCCGGGGAGCGGCCCCTGCCCCGCGGCCGGGAGGAACCGCGTGTCGCCCCGGGGCGCGGCGAACACGGCCCCGCGGAACCGGTCGTCGTCGGGCGGTGCCTGGGCGCGACCGGTGCCGACCGTTCCCCATAGAGCGGCACCCGCAACGAGCAGCGTCTTGAACCAATCCATCGACGGCTCTCGTGGGACAGCGGACCCTCGCGCACTCTTATCGGCAGCCCCGGTGCGACCGGATTAACCGGACCGGGGCGATCAGGGCGACCGCGTGAATCCGGGGGGCGGGGAGGAGACGGGGAAGACAATCGGGCACGGGCCCGCAAGCGGGCATGGATCTGAAGCCGAGGCGGGGTGTTGCGTTTGTTTGAGGACGGCCCTGGTTCGGCGGAATCGAACGTGCCAGGGATCGTGGCGAGCCGGGAGCGTCAGCGACCGGAGTTCTTGTGGAGCGCGCACCTCCGGTCACTGACGCTCCCGGCTCGCCGGGCACCCGGTGCTTTCCGCTCTTCTCCGTGCCCGTGCCCCAGCCCGTGCCCGTGCCCGTGCCCGATTCTTTCCCCACCTGGCTTCCGTCCGAGGCCGCCCGGGGACGGTTGGGCTTGCACCGCACCCGCACCTTTGCGCACCATTGCCGCCGAAGCGCCCCCGACCCCAACCCCGGTGACCCGTGGCCGGATTCCGCACGCACATTACCGTGTCCAGCGCCTGCGGCGTGATCTACGGCGGCGTCGCCGTGCAGCCGCTCGGGTTCGACACCGACGCCGCGATCCTGGCCGCCGGGCTCACCGGCATCGGCGGGATGCTCCCGGACCTCGACAGCGACTCCGGCATCCCGGTCCGCGAGATGTTCGGGCTGGCCGCCACCGTGCTCCCGCTGATCCTGCTCCCGCGGCTCGTCCACGCCGGGATGACCCGCGAGGCGATCCTCGCGTGCATGCTGTTCGGGTACATCTTCGTGCGGTACTTCGTGTCGCGGCTGTTCATGAAGCTGAGCGTCCACAGGGGCATGTACCACAGCATCCCGGCGCTGTTCATCGCCGGGCTCGTGGTGTACCTGTGCTACCACTCGCCGGACCGCAGCGTCCGGCTCCTGATGGCCGGCGGGGTCATGGTCGGGTTCGCGTCGCACCTGGTCCTCGACGAGATCTACTCCGTGGACCTCCGCGGGGTGAAGATCGTGCTCAAGTCGTCGGCCGGCAGCGCGGTGAAGTTCAGTTCGTCGTCGCTGATCGCCACGGCGAGCTGCTACGCCATGCTCGGAGGCCTCGGGTACCTCGCGTACAAGGACTACCAGCGGCCCCCCGACGACGACCCGCCGCCGGTCGAGCGCCGCCGCAACCGCCGCATGATGTCGGAGCGCGAAACTCCGCCCCCGTTCCCCGCCGGGCGACACGCCGCCAACCTATAAAGGTGTGACTCGCCCATTCTGCAACGGGAAGGGGACACCATGCGGGGTGCGGCACTGGTTCTGGGCGCTCTCGGGGCCGTCGGCTCGGGGGCCCTGGGGGCGGCGTGGCTGATCGACCCGGGCGCAACGCGGGCGCTGCTCGAGCCCCCCACCGGGGACGACCTCCGGTTGGCCGCGGCCGTGCTCCTCGGTGCGGCGGTCCTGGGGGTCCTCGGGTGCGCGCTCGTGTCGCGCCGCCGGGGCGCGCTCGCGGCCGCCGTGTTCCTCGTCGCGTTCGTCACGCCGCTCGCGGTCCACACGGACCCGAAGTTGATCGCCGCCACGTTCGGGCTGGCGCTGGCGGGGGCACTCGCGTTCTTCGTGAAGCCGCGGCGCGCCGCGAAGCGTAAGCGGCGCGACGACCACATCGCGGCCGACACCGACATGGTGTGACGTGCGGCCCCCCGGCACGCTCGAAAATCCGCACGACGAAATGCCGCACAGCCCCTTGCTTTCCGGAAGGGGCAGCGCCACAATACCTACGACGAATTACCACGACCCATCGATGCACCGGCTCAGGCCGCCACATCGGGGAGTCGGGTGTCGGTTCGGGCGGGCCGCTCCTTCGGCCCCCCTCGAACTGCCCCCGCCTCCGCGGCGTGGTAGAGGCCCGAGCCGGTGTCGGCGTTATTCCAGAGCGCAGCAAAGCAATCAGAGGACGGA
Organism: Gemmata sp.; assembly: GCF_051859125.1. Taxonomy (NCBI): domain Bacteria; kingdom Pseudomonadati; phylum Planctomycetota; class Planctomycetia; order Gemmatales; family Gemmataceae; genus Gemmata; species Gemmata sp. The sequence continues at coordinate 9,566 of NZ_JBHYGG010000190.1, read as the reverse complement.
GGACAGACAGCAGAAGACAAGACGGAGACCCAGGGACCGTACCGGTCCCTGGCCCCCGACCTCTGACTTCTGTCCTCTGACCCCGCGGCGGAGACAGCATGACGATCAAGAAAGAGAAGGGGCCGGGGGAAGAGATCCTCAAGCTCGTCGAGAAGTTGCACGAGGACCGCAAGATCCCCCGTGAGACGATCCTCAACGGCATCGCGTCGGCCATTCAGGTGGCCGCCGAGCGGCACTTCGGCGTCGAGTCCGGCGTGTTCGTGAGCATCGACCCGAACGACGGCCACATCACCGCCAAGCACGGCGATGTCGAACTCGACCCCGAGACCCTCGGCCGGATCGCCGCGCAGTCCGCCAAGCAGATGATCATCCAGAAGATCCGCGAGGCCGAGTCGGACACGGTGTTCAACGAGTTCTCGGCCAAGAAGGGCCAGCTCGTCGTCGGCACCGTGACCCGCGTGGACGCCGGCACCGCCATCGTGTCGCTCGGCAAGAGCGAGGCCCTGCTCCCCCGCAGCGAGCAGATCCCGGGCGAGAGCCAGCACGTCGGCGACCGGGTCAAGGCCGTCATCCTCGAGGTCCGCAAGCAGGGCCACCGGGTCAAGATCGTCCTCAGCCGGTGCCACCCGGACTTCGTCCGGTCGCTGTTCGAGGAGGAGATCCCCGAGATCGACGAGCGGATCATCGACATCCGGGCCGTCGCCCGCGAGGCCGGGTACCGGTCCAAGGTCGCCGTCACCAGCATCGACCTGAAGGTCGACTGCGTCGGCGCGTGCGTCGGGGTCCGCGGGAGCCGCATCAAGAACGTGATCGAGGAGCTCAACGGCGAGCGGATCGACATCGTCCGGTGGAACGACGCGCTCCAGGTGCTCATCCCCAACGCGCTCCAGCCGGCCCAGATCAGCGAGGTGTTCACCTACTCGCGGCTCGGGCGGGCCATCGTGCTCGTCACCGACGACCAGCTCTCGCTGGCCATCGGCCGCCGCGGGCAGAACGTCCGGCTCGCGAGCAAGCTCGTCGGCTGGGACATCGAGATCATGACCCACGACGAACTGGCCGAGGCGCTGGAGCGGGCCGAGCGGTGGTTCGGGCAGCTCCCGCACGCGAGCCCCGAACTCGCCAACGCCCTCATCGACCAGGGGTTCCTGTCGTACAACGACATCACCATGACCGACGCCGAGGGGCTCGCGGAGTTCTCCGGGCTCACCCCGGAGCAGTCCGACGAGGTCGTGATGTACGCGGAAGAGTACGCCGACGAGATGGAGCGGAGCGTCGAGGACGAGCGGCGGCAGGCCGAGGAAGCGGCCCGCGCCGAGCAGCAGGCCCTCGCGGAAGCCGAGGCCGCCGCGGCGGCGGCCGAGGGAGAAGTGGTTGAGGGCGAAGCCACCGAAGAAGGCGAGACGGCCGGGGTCGCCGAGGGCGAGACGGCCGAGGTCGCTGGCGAGGGGGAAGCGGCCGAATCCGAAATCGACGCGAACTCGGAGCCGGCCACCGTGTCTGAAGGGGACCAGGCCGCCGACGTGCCCGCCGCCGAATCGGAGAAATCCGCCGAGTGAAATTGGTCGTTCGATCCCGACGCCAGCCGAGCCACGGGGGTCCGCCCCCCGTGGCGTTTGTTGTGGCGGCCCAGCGGGGTAAACCCCGTGCCGCGACGGACATCGGCCCGCAGGGTTGACGACCCGGTAATAATGGGAGTGACGGGAAGTTCGCTTCTCGCCCCGTCGCCCCCAGTGCCCTACCCTCGGTGAGTCTCGCAAGTCCCCTTTTCAGAAGGGGCCGCGAGATTAGAATATAACTCATTCGGGGCGCGATCGGTCCATCCCGTACACCCGCGGCGCGGCCCGCCGGAAGGTTCTGGGGTTGCTCAGGGCACCCCCACAGGAGTTTCGCTTGTCGAACCCGCAGACGAAAGAAAAGCCCGAGAAGGACAAAAAAGTTCGAGTGTTCGCGCTCGCCAAGGAGCTGAACGTCGACAGTAAGGTCCTCGTGGACCTGTGCAAGGAACTCGGCTTCGCGGGGATCACCAGCCAGCTCAACGGCTTGGAGGCCGCGCAGGCCGAGGCCCTGCGCGGCCGCGTGAAGAAGGGACCGAAGGCCGCCGCACCGTCGACCGCCGCCACGACCGCTGCGCCCGCAAAGCCGGTCATTCCTCCCGTCGCAAAGGACAATCGGATTCAAACGCTGCCCAAGGCCAAGCCCACCCTGAAAGCCGCTCCCGAAGCCCCCCTCGTTACCGTCACGCCGCCGGCCGCGCCCGCACCGACCACGGTCGCCGAAGTCGCCGCCCCGGCCCCGCAGCCCGAGTCCGCGGCCCCCGCTGCCGCGCCGGCCGCCCGCGCCCCCGAGCCGGTCGAGCAGCCGAGGGCCGACGCCCCGGCCGTGCCGCGCCAGAACATCATCCCGAACCTCGGCGGCGGGGGGATGCGGAACCTCGCGAGCAACCGGCCCTCGTCGACCACGAGCGCGCCGCGGACGAGCACCCCGCCGGCCCGACCGGCCGCGCCGCCCGCCGACCCGACCCCTGCGGCCCCGGTCGCCGAGTCGGCCAAGCCGACACCGGCCGCCCCTGTCGCTGCTCCGGCCGCCCCCGAACCGGTGGTCGAGCCCGCCACGCCGGCCCCGGCCGCCGCGCAACAGCAGCCCCCGGCTCCGCAGGCCGCGCCGCCGGTGACCCCGGCAGTGGCCGCCGGCCCCGGTCCTGCTCCGGTCTCGCCCCAGCGGGCGACGCCCCCGGCCCCGACCCCGCCCGCCCCGCGGGGCCCGATGCCCAACGTGATCCCGACCGGTGCGGGCAACACGGGCCGACCCGACGTTCTCAAGCGGCCCCCGCAGGTCGCCCCGCCGCGGTTCATCGCCGACCGGCGGACCGGCGGCGGCGCGCCCCCGCCCGGCAGCGGCCCCCGTCCGGGCGGCCCCGGCGGTCCCCAGCAGGGTGGCGGCGGAGGCCCCGGCCAGCGCGTCGGCGGCCCGCAACAGGGCGGCCCCCAGGGTCAGCGGCCCCCGGGTGGCTCCCCGCCCCCCGGCGGCGCGCCCCGGCCCGGCCCCGGTAACAAGGCCGCGCCCAGCGCCCCGAGTCTGAAGCTCACGCCCGAGATGATCGAGCGGCTGCGGCTGGCCAGCGCCCGCGGCCAGAAGATGACCCTCACGGACATCACGCGGCCGGTCGCGCCGGCCCCCGCGGGTCCGGGCGGCCCGCCGCGCGGCCCCGAGAGCAAGTCGGGCCAGGGGTCCGCGTCGCGGATCGCCGGACGGCCGGCGGCCCCAGACCCGTCCCCCCCCGCCACCGGGGCCGAGGACGACGACGACAAGAAGAAGAAGGGCGGCGGCGTCATCGGCCGCGACTCGCGGCACCGCGGGCGGCAGGGGGCCGGGCGCGGCCCCGGCGGCGGCCAGCCGGCCGTCGTCCTCGGGCCGGGCGGCCAGGTCGACATCATCGAGCAGCAGTGGGGCTCCCGCCGCGGGCCGCGGGCCGCGCTCCTCCGCAAGCACATGCGGGGCAAGGTCGCCCCGCCGATCATCAAGGAGGGGCGGATCGAGATCGCCCTGCCGGTCACCGTCCGCAGCCTGTCCGAAACGATCGGCATGAAGGTCGGCGAACTCATCAAGCGGCTGCTCAAGGAGTCGGGCCAGCTCTACGGCAACAACTCGACCATCGAGTTCGACACGGCCGCGCTCATCGCCGTCGAGAAGAACATCGAGCTGGTCGTCAAGAAGCAGGAGACCAAGGAAGACGAGCTGATCCGCCGGTACCGCGACATGATCGAGAACGTGGACCCGGAGAAGCTCCGGCCGCGGCCCCCGGTCGTCACGATCATGGGCCACGTCGACCACGGCAAGACGTCGCTGCTCGACAAGATCCGCCAGAACTACGGGCACGACTCCGACGTCGTCTCGACCGAGGCCGGCGGCATCACGCAGGTGATCCGCGCGTGGTCGGTGAAGCGCGAGGTCATCGTCGAGAAGGAGATCGACGGCGTCACCCAGGACGTGACCGAGGACCGGTTCATCACGTTCCTCGACACGCCGGGCCACGAGGCGTTCACCAAGATGCGGGCCCGCGGGGCCAACGTCACCGACATCGCGGTGATCGTGGTCGCCGCCACCGACGGCGTCATGCCCCAGACGCAGGAGGCGATCAGCCACGCCAAGGCCGCCGACGTCAAGATCATCGTGGCGATCAACAAGATCGACATGCCCAACGCCAACCTGGACCGGACCAAGCGGCAGCTCTACGGCGAGAACCTGCTCCCGGACAACATGGGCGGCGACGTCCAGTTTATCGAGACCAGCGCCGTCACCGGCCAGGGCATCGCCGAGCTGCTCGACACGATCGTCCTCGTCGCCGAGGTCGAGGAACTCACCGCCGACCCGGACCGCCCGGCGGCCGGGAGCTGCCTGGAGGCGTACATGTCGTCCGACGAGGGCGTCACGGCGACCGTCCTCATCCAGCAGGGCACGCTCAAGAAGGGCGACATCGTGCTGTGCGGCTCGACCTTCGGCCGCGTCCGGGCGATGTACAACGACATGGGCCGGCCGGTCAAGCAGGCCGGGCCGAGCAGCCCGGTGCGGATCACCGGCCTCAACAGCGTCCCGAACGCCGACGACCCGTTCTACGTCGTCGACGAGCTGACCAAGGCCCAGGAGATCGCCGAGGCCCGCGAGCAGAAGGAGCGCGAGGCGTCGCTGAACCGGTTCTCGGCCCCGAAGGACCTGGGCGAGCTGTCGGCCGCCAAGAGCAAGGCGAAGATCACCGAGCTGAAGGTGATCCTCAAGGCCGAGGCCCGCGGCTCGGTCGAGGCGATCCGCAAGGAGCTGGAGAAGCTCACGCACGAGGAGGTGACGACCCGGGTGCTGCACGCCGGCATCGGGGCCATCAGCGAGTCGGACGTCGAGCTGGCCCTGACCAGCCCCGAGGACACGCTCGTCATCGGGTTCAACGTGACCGCCGACGACGCGGCCCTGCGGCTGGCCGACGAGCGGGGCATCAGCCTCCGCGAGTACGACATCATCTACAAGCTGACCGACGACGTGAAGAGCGCCCTGGAGGGGCGGCTCAAGCCGATCGAGGAGGTCGTCCACCTCGGCCGGGCGGTCGTCCGCCAGACGTTCAAGGTCGGCAAAGTGGGCACCATCGCCGGGTGCTTCGTCACCAGCGGCACCCTGGAGCGGTCGGCCCGGGTCCGGATCATCCGCCAGGGCGTGGTCGTGTTCCCGCCGTCCGAAAAGGTCGTCGGCCTCGACAGCCTCAAGCGGTTCAAGGACGACGCCAAGGAGGTCCGCGAGGGCTTCGAGTGCGGCCTCAAGATCACCGGGTACGACGACATCAAGGTCGACGACGTGATCGAGGCGTTCAAGATCGAGATCCGGGCGCGGACCCTCTGACAAGTGGGCTGCGGGCAGTGGGCGGTGGGCAGTTAAAGACGAACCGACGTCTCTGTTCCACTGCCCACTGTCCACTCCCCACTGACCACTTATGGTAATCGGCTCCCTCACCGTGCGGTTGCTGGTCCGCGAGTCCCGGACGCTGAAGGACAAGCGCCAGGTCGTGCGCAGCATCCTCGCCCGCCTGCGGGTGGAGTACAACGTGTCGGCCGCCGAGGTCGACTCGCTCGACGACGTGAAGGTCGCCACGCTCGGGTTCGCGGCGGCCGGGTCCGAGGTCGCCGCCGTGCAGCACGTGCTCGCGGAGATCACCGAGGCCCTCCGCAAGCACCCCGTCGCCGAGTACCTCGGCGGCGACTCCGCCGTCGGCCGCGAGGTGGTGTGAATCGGCGCGGGCCGGGAGCGTCAGCGCCCGGGAGCCCCTCGCCCACAATCGTTCCGGTCGCTGACACTCCCGGCTCGCCCGGAATCGAACACAACGAAATGAAATCGCACCGCATAGCCCGGGTGTCGGAAGTGATCCGCGAGACGGCGGCCAACGCCATCCTGTTCGAGATCAAGGACCCCCGCGTCAAGAACGTCACCGTCACCCGGGCCGAGGTGTCCGGCGACCTTCAGCACGCCAAGGTGTTCGTGTCCGTCATGGGCTCCGAGAAGGAGCAGAATCTGACGATGCACGGGCTCAAGAGCGCCGCCGGGTTCGTCCAGACCCGGCTCGCCAGCCAACTCACCAGCCGGTACGTCCCGCACATCACGTTCGTGATCGACGAGGGGGTCAAGCGGAGCGTCGAGATCTCGCGGATGATCCGCGAGGAGAGCGACCGGATCGCCGCGGACCACGCCGCCAACGGCACCACCCCCGCCGGTGAAGACGCCCAGGACGCCATCGACGACGAGGGCGACGACACCGAGACCGACGAGACCGACGACCACGCCGAGCAGCCCGGACCCGCCGACGGATCGGCGAACCGCCCGGACTGACGCGAAATCCGAAATTCGAAGCACGAAATTCGAAGGAACTGTCTTCGGCCTTCGGTTCGAGTTTCGTGCTTCGAATTTCGGATTTAATAAGGGAGCGGCCCCGCATGCCGGCCATCACGAACAAGCAGCAACTGTTGACCCAGTGCCAGGCGGCCCTGAAGAAGCGGTTCCCCCTCGCCGTGGTGGAGGCCGCCGACGAGCCCCGGCCGCTGCTGGAGGAGCTCATCTACGCCGCGTGCCGCGAGGGCAGCACCGCGGCCGACGCCGACGCCGGGTACGCCCGGCTCCGCAAGGCGTTCATCGACTGGAACGAGGTCCGCGTCAGCACCGTGCAGGAGGTCGGCGAGGTGCTCCGCCCGCTGCCCGGGGCCGGGGGCCGGTCCAAGCGAATCATCGGGCTGCTCCAGGAGGTGTTCGAGGACAAGTACTCGTTCGACCTGAGCGAGCTCGACAAGAAGGGGCTCAAGGACACTGCCCGCAAGCTCCGGTTCTACAAAGAGGGCGTGACCGACTACGCCGTCGCGTGGGTCGTGCAGCGGTCGCTCGGCGGCCACGCGATCCCGCTCGACGAGCCGACCCTCCGCGTGCTGCGGCGGCTCGGCGTGGTCGAAGAGGGCGAGCCCGAGAGCCTGGAGGCGGTGCGGGCGAGCATCGAGCACGTCATCCCGAAGGCCCGCGGCCCCGAGTTCACCGACGTGATGAGCGTCCACGCCAAGGAGCTCTGCACCGAGAAGGACCCGGACTGCCCCGCGTGCCCGCTGAACCGCGACTGTCCCTACGGGATCGAGAACCTCGCCAAGCGGGCCGGCGACGCGAAGCCGAAGAAGTCGCGCTAGCGCCGGCCGGAGTTGGCCGCAAGAACGCACAGAAGTCACAAACAGGAAGGACGCGAGGCCAAGAGTGAATTGGCTTCTTCGCCTTCTTTTTTGTGACTTCTGTGCGTTCTTGCGGCTAATCTGTCTGCTCCGCCCCGCTCGGAGTCACGTCATGCTGTCCCGCCGTGAAATGCTCGCATGGTCGGCCGCCGCCGTCGGAACGCCCTGGGCGCTCGCGGCCGACGACGCCGACCCCACCAACGTGTTCACCGGCGACCTCAAGCCGACCGACGCCCGCCTCGGCGCGCCGCGAACGTTCAACGACTACATCCCGTTCTCGCCGCCGCAAACGAAGGAAGCGTGGGAGGCGCGGCGCACGAAGCTCCGTGAGCAACTCCTCGTCGCCAACGGCCTGTGGCCGATGCCCGAAAAGACGCCGCTGAACGCGGTCGTTCACGGGCGAATCGAGCGCGACGGGTACACCATCGAGAAGGTGTACTTCGCGTCGATGACAGGGCACTACGTCTCGGGGAACCTGTACCGGCCGAAGGCGAGCCCCGACCGTAAGGTCGGGGAGGTGGCGAAGCTCCCCGGCGTGCTGTTCGCGCACGGGCACTGGAAGGACGGGCGGTTCCACGACGCGGGCGAGAAGGCGGCGCAGGCGAGCGTCGATGCGAAGGGCGAGCCGGACCTCGACCGCGGCCGGTTCTTCATGCAGGCGCTCCCGGCCACGCTCGCGAAGCTCGGGTTCGTCGTCTTCCAGTACGACATGGTCGGGTACGCCGACAGCACCGCGATCGTCCACCGCGAAGGGTTCAAGGACGCCGCCGCCGAGTTGCGGTTGCAGAGCCAGATGGGCCTCCAGACCTGGAACAGCATCCGGGCGCTCGACTTCCTCACCTCACTGCCCGACGTGGACGCGAAGCGCATCGGCATGACGGGCGCGAGCGGCGGCGGCACGCAGACGTTCATCCTGTCGGCGATCGACGACCGCATCAGCGCCGCGTTCCCGGCGGTGATGGTGAGCACCGGGATGCAGGGCGGGTGCGTGTGCGAGAACTGCTCGCTGTTGCGGGTCGGCACGGGGAACATCGAGATCGCCGCGCTGTTCGCCCCGAAGCCGCTCGCGATGAGCGCCGCCAACGACTGGACCAAGGAGCTGATGACGAAGGGCTATCCGCAGTTGCAGGAGTTGTACGCGCTGTACGGCGCGAAGGAGAAGGTGCTCGCGAAGGCGTGGCTGGAGTACGGGCACCAGTACAACGTCCACGCCCGCGAGATGATGTACGGCTGGTTCCTGAAGCACCTCCAGGGCAAGACGGAAGAAGTGAAGGAGGCCGCGTTCAAGCCCGTGCCGGTCGCGGAGCTATCGGTCTACGACGCCGAGCACCCGCGGCCGAAGGACGAACTGAACGCTGCCAAGCTCCGCGATGCGATGACGAAGGCGTCCGACGAGCAGATCGCGAAGCTGACGCCGAAGGACGCCGCAGGCCTGAAGGAGTTCCGGCGGGTCGTCGGCACGGCGCTGCGGGTCATGGTGGGGAGCGAGGTGCCGAAGTCGTCGGACTTCACAGAGCGGCTACCACCGGGTGGGAAACACTTCGCAGACATCGACGGCCACCGTGCCGTGCGTTTGATCCTGGGACGCAAAGGTTCCAAGGATGCAGTACCGTGCTGCGGTCTTGTAGCACACGGTGATCCAAAGGAAGGCCTCAGCCGCTTGGTGATTTGGCTTCATCTCAAAGGGAAGGCAAGTTTGATTGAGAGCGGGAAGGTCGCCCCTGCGGTAAAGGCACTCACGGCTGCGGGGTATCTGGTGGTCGCACCCGACCTGCTCGGCACGGGTGAGAACGCATTTCCGAAAGCACCCGTGGCTGATCCGACGTACGCGGGGTTTACCTTCGGCTACAACCGCTCGCTCTTGGCGAACCGCGTTCACGATGTGCTCAACGTGATCGCCTCTGGGGACACGTTTGTGAACAAGCGGCTCGTCGGGTGGGGCGAGATGGGGCCGGTCGCGATCCTCGCGAAGGCGCTCGCGGGCGGTGCGGTGAAGAAGACCGCCGCGGACCTGAACGGCTTCAACTTCGAGAAGGTCGAGGACGCGAACGACCCGATGATGCTCCCCGGCGCGCTGAAGTACGGCGGGATGGGCGCGTTCCTCGGGTTGTGCGCGCCGGGCGAGCTGCTCGTCCACAACCACAAGGCGACCGGCAGCGGGAACGTGTCGCGCGCCGCCTACGAGGCCGCCGGGGCCGCCGGTAAACTGACCCGCAGCGCCGACAAGCTCGACGACGCCAAGGTTATTGAGTGGCTCCTCAAGTGAGGAACCGCTGCTAATCCGGTCGAAGTCCGACGCGGCGGGCGGGCCGCCACGGAGGGCGGTCC
>NZ_JBHYGG010000189.1:0-4280 GCF_051859125.1 Gemmata sp. | reverse complement strand
ACCGGAGGAACGAAGACCCCTCCGGTCGCTGACGCTCCCGGCTCGCCAAGATCACGAGCGCCCGCCCGTTGCACGCGGCGGGCGTTTTCCGTTCACTGACGGGATGGACCCGTTCCGCTGGCACCTCCGCGACCGCACCCTCGACCCCGGCCCCCGGCCGCTCGTCATGGGGATCGTCAACGTCACCCCGGACAGCTTCTCCGACGGCGGGCACTTCCTCGACACGGCCGCGGCCGTCGAGCACGGGCTGAAGCTCGTCGGCGAGGGTGCCGACGTCCTCGACGTCGGCGGCGAGTCGACGCGGCCGGGGGCCGAGCCCGTTCCCGTGGACGAGGAACTGCGCCGCGTCGTGCCGGTCGTCGCGGAACTCGTTCGCCGAACGGCCGTGCCGGTGTCCGTTGACACGATGAAGGCGCAAGTCGCGCGGCGGTGCCTCGAAGCCGGTGCGGCGATCGTCAACGACGTGGCCGGGTTCCGCGACCCCGAGATGGCCCGCGCCGCCGCCGACCACCGGGCCGGCGTGGTCGTCATGCACATGCAGGGGGCACCGCAGACGATGCAGGCGAACCCGCGGTACGCCGACGTGGTCCGTGAGGTGTCCGCGTTCTTCGAGGAGCGGTTGCGAGTTCTGGGCGAATCGGGTATTCACCCGGGTGCGGTGTGTCTCGACCCCGGCATCGGGTTCGGCAAGACGCTGGAGCACAACCTCGATTTGCTCGCGAACCTCGGCGAGTTCGCGGCCCTGGGCCGGCCGGTGTGCCTCGGCGTCTCACGCAAGGGGTTCATCGGTTCGCTGTGCGGCCGCGAGAAGCACGAGCGGCTGGCCGGGTCGCTCGCCGTCGCGTGCTTCGCCGCCGCCCGCGGCGCGGCACACGTGTTGCGGGTCCACGACGTTGCCGCCACGCGGGACGCGGCCGTGCTCCTCGGCGCGATCAACCGCTCTCGGCGCTGACCGCCGCGGGCTGGTAGAATTCCAGTCACCCTGACCCCACAGCCGAGACCGCCGTGACCGCCGCACTCCTGAAACCGCCCGACGCCCACGACACGCGCGACGCACTCGCCGCGCAGTGCCGCGACACGGCCGCACGCGCGAGGGCCGCGTCCGAGGTGCTGGTCGGCCTCTCGACCGCCGTGAAGAACGCCTGGCTCCTCGCGGCCGCCGCGTCGCTGGAGGCGCACGCGGCCGGGGTGCTCGAAGCGAACGCGAGGGACGTTGCGGCGGCCCCGGGGTTCGGCCTGAACGCCGCCGCCATCGACCGCCTCAAGCTGACGCCGGCCCGCATCACGGCCGCGGCCGACGGGTTGCGCCAGGTCGCGGCGCTGCCCGACCCGGTCGGCGAGGTCCGCGAGGGCGGCCTGCGGCCCAACGGGCTCCAGGTGCTCAAGGTCGGCGTGCCGATCGGCGTGGTGTTCTTCATCTACGAGTCGCGGCCGAACGTGACCGTGGACGCCGCCGGGCTGTGCGTGAAGAGCGGCAACGCGGTCATCCTCCGCGGCGGCAAGGAGGCGATCCACTCGAACACCGCGATCCACCGCGTGCTGAGCGCCGAACTCGCGGGGTGCGGGCTCCCGGCCGACGCGGTGCAACTGGTCGCGACGACCGACCGCGAGGCCGTCGGCCACTTCCTGCGGATGCCCGAGTTCGTGGACCTCGCCATCCCCCGCGGCGGCAAGGGGCTCATCGAGCGCGTCGTGGCCGACGCCCGGATGCCGGTGATGAAGCACTTCGACGGCAACTGCCACGTGTACGTGGACGCGGCCGCCGACCTCGACATGGCCGAGCGGATCGTGGTGAACGCGAAGTGCGCCCGGCCCGGGGTGTGCAACGCCGCCGAGAGCCTGCTGGTCCACGCGGCGGTCGCCGGGGTGTTCCTCCCGCGGATCGGCGGAGCGCTCGCGGCCCGCGGCGTCGAGGTCCGCGGGTGCGACGCGACCCGCGCGCTGCTCCCCGCGGCGACGCCGGCCACCGACGCCGACCACCGGGCCGAGTTCCTCGACCTCATCATCTCGGTGAAGGTGGTGGACTCGTTGGACGCCGCGGTGTCGCACATTAACGCGTACGGCTCCAAGCACACCGACGCGATCGTGACCCGCGACATTGCCGCGGCCCGGCGGTTCACGCAGCGCGTGGACGCCGCGGCGGTGGTGGTGAATGCGAGCACCCGGTTCAACGACGGGTTCGAGCTGGGCCTCGGGGCCGAGATCGGGATCAGCACCGACAAGTTCCACGCCCGCGGCCCGTGCGGGCTGCGGGAACTTACGACGTACAAGTACGTCGTCACCGGCGACGGCCAGGTGCGCGAGTGACGAGCGGGTGAGGCGAACCGGGAGCGGGAGCGACCGGAGGGGTTCTATGCTGTGGGTCTTCCTCACCGTCGCGGCGGTCGGGCTGTTCTGGCTCGGGTACCGCAACCCGTACCGGCGGCGGTGGCTGCTGCCGCGCCGGGTCGCGCCGCGCTCGACCACGACGGCCGCCGTGGACCGCCAGCACCGGCACCTGCTCGCGGGCGGGCGGCTCGGCGAGACGGCCGTGACCGCGACCGCGGCCCACTTCAAGGAACTGCTCCGCGGCGGCCGCGTGGTTGAAGTCGAGCGCGAACTGCAACCCGGCGTCGGGTTCGCGGTCCAGGTGCGGGCGCTCGCGTCGGTCGGCACGCCCGAGGCCGGGAAGCTCCTGGAGCGGCAGCTCGCGCGCAAACTCACCCCCGACCCCGTCGAACAAACCTGGTACTGGGCCGACGTCGCCGCCGGGCTCCGGCACCTGCGGCACACGATCGCGCTGCCCGCCGTGCTGCGGTGCGTGGACGCGGCCGCGGGCCTGCCGGCCGGCACCGTCCTCGCCGCCGAAGCGGTCGCGTTCCCGAACTTCGCCACCGCCCTGCGCGACCTGCGGAGCCCGCTGGGACGGGCCGCGCTGCGGGCCGTCGCGACCGTGTGCCGCGGGTGCCGCGACGGGACCATCGACCCCGCGTGCATGCTCCGCGCCGGCCTCGGCGACCTGCTCGCGAACCTCAGCGAGTCGGCCCCCCCGGACCCGGACCCGTGGCTCACCGCCGCCGTGGTCGAGGTCGAGCGCGTGTTCCGCCGCCTCGGCCGCTGGGCGGACCACCTCGACGACGACCTCCGCTCCGCGGCCGAGAACCAGGGGGTGCGGCTGTTCCTCTCTTCGGCGCACCGGACCGAGTGGCTCCGCGGCGCGGCCGAGCGGCTCCTCGCCCGGTTCCCCGCGGCCTCCACCGACGAGCAGGCCGCGACCCTCCGGTGCGCCTACGAGTTCAGGGCCGACGTGACACACCTGTTCCCGCACCTGCCCGACCCCCGGAGCCCGTGGTGGGCCGACGCGGTCCGGTGCCTGACGTGGTCGAAGTCGCCCGCGGCGGGCCCGGTACTCGCGGCACAGGCGTCGCGGTGGCTCGGGTCGCACCGGGGCCGGCCGCGGCTCCCGCACCTGCTCGCGGCGCTCCGCGGGCACCCGTGCGCCGAGGCCGAATCGGTGCTGCTCCGGGCCGCGTTCGGCACCGACCCCGACACCCGCCGCGCCGCGACCGCGTCCCTGGGCTGGTGGCCCCCGCACGACCCGGCCGCCGTGATGCGGGCACTCCGTGTCCTCCGCACCGACACCGACGCCGACACCCGCGGCGCTGCGGTATCCGCCCTCGCCCGCCTCGGGGAGCGCGCCGCCCTCGCCGAACTCTCGGCCGGGCTGTGCGCCGAGGAGCCGGCCGTTCAGCACGCGACGATCGCCCGCGTCGCCGCCGACGGGGTGAGCTGGCTCTGGCCCGACCTGCAAGAACTGGCCGAGTCCGGCGACCGCGAGACGGCGCTGGCCGCGTCCGAGGCGGCGGCCCAGCTCCGCGAGCAGGCGCTCGGCCTCACCGGTTGAATCCGCTCAACCCCGCCCCCCCGCCTTGCCGATACCACCCGTGCCCCCCGGTCCCCCCGGACACGCCGATGGTACGGCTGCGCGAGTCACTGCTCCTGCTCGCGGCCGCCGCGGCCACCGCCGCGGGCGGGTGCGGCTTCTCGAAGCGGCCCTACGGCCACGACCCGCTGCTCCGCGACGGGGCGGGGGTCTGGGGGAACCCGTCGGTCGCCCGGACCCCCAACTTCGCGCCGAACGCCGAGCCCGTCGCCCCGCACGCGCCGAGGCTCGCGGACCTGGCCCGGACCGGCCCCGGACTCGATGTCGTGACGCTCGAGAAGTGAAGTGTGCTCAGATCAGGTTCGATAGAACCGGAACCGTGCTGGACGGGTCCGAGCCCGAGCGCCGAGCGAGGGGC